>NZ_NHSN01000024.1 GCF_016653405.1 Halorhodospira halophila | reverse complement strand
GGGTGGAGACCGGCAGCGCCGGCACCCCCCACGCCGTGCACAGCCCCTGGGCCGAAGAGGCCGCCGATGCGCCGGAGGACGTGGACGGCGGCGGCACCGACTGGTTCGGGGTCGGGCGCGGCTTCGCCGCCTACGCCGGGCGGTTGCCGGACACCGGTGCCGGCTGTGACCCCGAGGCCCTGCCCGAGGCGCGCGACCTGTTGCCGATGGCGCTGGCCGCTTGGCAGGCCGATCGCGCCATTCAGGCCGAGGCGGTGCGCCCGGTCTATCTGCGCGAGGGGGTTTAGACGCGCGCTACTTATCCCGGTCGAGGCAGTCCAAAAAGCCTTCCGCCAGCTGTTCAAGCAGCTGGAAATACGCCTCCGGTCCCGGTTCCAGGCCGGCCCCCAGGGGGTCGAGTTCGCCGGCGCGGGCATCCAGGCCGCGGACCAGCGAGCGGACGATGGCCGGCTGGAACTGCGGCTCGCTGAACACGCAGACGGCGTCCAGCTCGCGGATCTGTGCCCGCAGCTCGTTGAGATGGCGCGCCCCCGGGGGCTGTTCGGGGTGGATCGTCACCGCGCCGACGGCCTGGAGGCCGAAGCGGCGCTCAAAGTACTGATAGGCGTCGTGGAAGACAACGTAGGGGCGCCCGCGGACGGGTTCCAGGCGCTCGCTGAGCTCCGCCTCGAGCGCCGACAGGCGCTGCTTCTGCGCCTCGGCGTTGTCGCGGTAAGTGTCCGCGTGCTCGGGGTCCAGCTCGGCCAGCCGTTCGGCCACCGCGGCGGTGATCTGTTGAGCGTTCTGCGGATCCAGCCAGATATGGTAATCGGTGCGGTGGGCCTCTTCCGCGCCGTGGTCGTGCCCGTGCCCGTGCTTGTCCCAGGCCTCGCCGTCGCGGCCGCCAAGCAGGCGAATGCCGTCGATGTCGGCGGCGACCAGCACGCTCTCCGGGTCACCGCGGGCATCCAGGGCACGCTCCAGGAAGGCCTCCATGTGCGGGGAGATGTGGACGATGAGATCGGCATTGCGCACGGCGCGGGCCTCAGAGGGGCGCATGGCGTAGGTGTGCGGCGAATCCCCGGCCGAGAGCAGGAGCTCCGGCTCGCTGACCCCCTCGGTTACCCCGGCAACGAGGCTGTGTAGGGGCTTGATCGAGACGACCACCTGCGGTGCCGCTGCGGCGGATCCGGAGGCCAGCAGGGCGAGGGCGGTCAGGATGGCGGAAAGCGCTCGCATGGGTCGAATCCCCGGGATTTCTTCATGGAATCGTTATGTTATACAATACCAAAATGCGCAACAACGGCGAACACGACATGGCCCGCTTGCACCGCCCGCTGGTAACGGGTTTCCCCGGCGACGATCACGATCACGGCGTTTGCCGCGAGACGGTCCTGGCCACAGCTGATGCCATCTGTCGCGGCCGGGGTATGCGCTTTACGCGGTTGCGGCGTCGGGTGCTGGAGCTGATCTGGGACGAGCACCGTCCGGTCAAGGCGTACGAGCTGCTCGATCGCCTGCGCGCCGAGCGCACCGGTGCAGCGCCGCCGACGGTCTATCGCACCCTCGACTTCCTGCTCCAGGAAGGGCTGATCCATCGTGTCGAGTCGCTCAACGCTTACGTCGGTTGCGGCGATCCGGGGCATGTCCACCCCGTGCAGCTGCTCGTCTGCCGCTCCTGTGCTGCGGTGGCCGAGCTCGCCGACGACGACGTGGCCCAGCTGCTCCGGCAAAAGGCCGGGCAGCTTGGGTTTCAGGCCGATTCCGCCGTGGTTGAACTCGAAGGTGTATGCCCCCGGTGCAGCGGTTAGCCATGCAGGCGTCCGGTCCATCCGCGTTGATCCGCCTGCAGGACGTGGCCGTGGCCTTCAGCGGGCGTTCGATCCTGCAGGATGTCAGTCTGGACGTCGTGGCTGGACGGATCACGACGCTCGTCGGCAACAACGGCGCCGGAAAGACCACCTTGTTGCGGGTGGTGATCGGGCTCACGCATCCGTCTGCAGGGCAGGTGCGGCGGGCATCCCGGGTGCGCATCGGCTACGTGCCGCAGCACTTCTCCGTGGACGTCAACCTGCCCATTACGGCGCGGCGGTTCATGGCGCTGTCCGGGCGCGCGGACGCCGCCCGTTGGCAGGAGGTCGTGGCGGACACCGGCGTGGCGGGGCTCCTCGATCAACCCCTGCAGGGGCTCTCCGGCGGCGAGATGCGCCGCATCCTGCTCGCCCGTGCGCTGCTCCAGCACCCCTCGGTGCTGGCGCTCGATGAGCCGGCGGCGGGCCTGGACGGGCGCAGCCAGGGAGCCCTCTATCGGCTGATCGGCACGCTCCGGGATCGCTACGGCTGTGCCGTGGTGGTCATCTCCCACGACCTGAACCTGGTCATGGCGGCCAGTGACGAGGTGCTCTGCCTCGAGCATGGCCGGATCGCTTGCCGCGGTGCGCCGGCATCGGTGATCGAGCACCCGGAGTACCAAAAGCTCTTCGGTTCTCACCTGGGGCCGGATACCGGGGTGTTCCCTCACGACCACCATGATCATCCGGCGCACGGCCCGGCGGGAGGTGACCGTGGATGAATTCATCCTCACCGCGCTGGCCGCCGGCCTGGGCCTGGCCATGGTCGCCGGACCCCTGGGTAGCTTCGTGGTCTGGCGGCGGATGGCCTACTTCGGCGAGACCCTGGCGCACTCCGCGTTGCTGGGCGTGGCCCTGGGGTTTCTCTTCGGCATCAACCTCAACCTCGGCATCCTGGTGGTGTGTGTCGTTGTGGCGGTGCTGCTGGTCGTTCTGCGCCAGTACCAGCGGCTAGCCAGCGATACGGTGCTCGGCATCCTGGCGCACAGCTCCCTGTCCCTCGGGCTCGTGGCCATCGCCTTCATGGAAGGGCTGCGCGTCGATCTGATGGGGTATCTCTTCGGCGATATCCTGGCGGTGACGCCCACAGATCTCTACTGGATCTACGGCGGCGGGGTGCTGGTACTCGCCACCCTGGTGGGTATCTGGCGGCCGCTGCTCAGCCTCACGCTGCACGAGGAGATGGCGCGGGTGGAGGGGGTGCGCGTGCTGCCGGTTCAGCTCGTCTTCATGGCCCTGGTGGCGGCGACCATCGCCCTGGCCATGCAGATTGTCGGCATCCTGCTGGTGATCTCCATGCTGATTATCCCCGCTGCCGCGGCGCGGGCCTTCGCGCGGACCCCGGAGCAGATGGCGGTCGTAGCGGCACTGATCGGCGCGCTGGCGGTGCTGGGGGGGTTGGCCGGATCGTTCCGTTGGGATCTGCCCACCGGGCCGGCCATCGTGGTCAGTGCCACGGCCCTCTTCGCGGTGGTGACCAGCGTCCGGGGTGCGGTCGCTGCCCGCCTCTAGTTACGCGAGTCGCCGTACAGCGCCTGCGGGTCGACCTGGGGCGGCTCGCTGACCACCAACCGGTCGCCCTGCACCACGTTGTAGAAACAGGTGCGCCGCCCCGTATGGCAGGCCGGTCCCTGCTGGTCCACCCGCAGCAGGAGGGTGTCGCCGTCACAGTCGAGACGCAGCTCGCGCAGATACTGCACCTGCCCCGAAGATTCGCCCTTGCGCCAGAGCGTCCCGCGTGAACGGGAGTAGTAACAAACGCGGCCGGTCTGTAGGGTTTCCTCCAGGGCTTCCCGGTTCATCCAGGCGAGCATCAGCACCTCGTTGCTGTCGTGCTGCTGAGCGATCGCTGGCAGGAGGCCGTCGGCATTGAAGGGCAGGCTGTCGAGCACTGCCGACCAGTCCAGGCCGTCTCCCGGGCGAGCTGTCTCATTCTGTTCGATCATGGGGGGAGAGGATACAGACTGGAGGCGAGCGGCTGAAGCCGGCAAGCTGGATGGAGCGAGCAACAGGAGGAGTGCCTAGCCGTGTCGGATCCGATCAGTACCCTGGATGCCCACCGGGCCCTGGCCGAGGCCCTGAAGGACCCCGCCTGCTACCCGTGGCCGGTGCACAGCGTCGAGCGCATCGAGACCCACATCTCCACGGTGCTGCTCGCCGGGGATTACGTGGTCAAACTCAAGAAGCCGCTGGACCTTGGCTTCCTGGACTTCTCTAATCTGGAGCGACGCCGCTACTTCTGCGAAGAAGAGATCCGCCTTAACGGCCGGCTGGCCCCGCAGATCTACCTGCGCCGGGTTCCGATCGTCGGCACTCCCGGCGAGCCGCGCGTCGACGGCGACGGCACTGTGCTGGAGCACGCCGTGCTCATGCGCCGCTTCCCCGAGAACGAGCTGATGAGCCGCTTGCTGCGCGAGGGGCGCCTGCCCGCCGACGCCGTCGAGCGGCTGGCCGAGACCGTGGCGCGCTTCCATGCGGGGCTGCCGGCAGCCGGGGAGGAGAGCGAGTACGGCACCCTGGAGGCGGTGGCCGAGCCCATGCGCGCCAACTTCCGGGCCCTGGAAGCGTTGCCGGCGGCGGCCGCGCTGCGCGCCGAGCTGCGCGCCCTGGAGCGGTGGACCGAGGCGCAGCTGCAGCGGCTGGAGCCGCTGATCCTCCAGCGCCGCGCCAACGGCTCGGTGCGTGAGTGCCATGGCGATCTGCACTTGGGTAACGTGGCCTGGCACGACGACGCGCCCATCATCTTCGATGGCATCGAGTTCAATCCGGCCCTGCGCTGGATCGATACCGCCAGCGAGATCGCCTTCACTGTCATGGACCTGGATTTTGAAGGTGCCCGGCGGATGCGGTATCGCTTCCTTGACCGCTACCTGGAGCACAGTGGCGACTACCAGGCTCTGCCGCTGCTGCCCCTCTACGCCGTCTACCGGGCGCTGGTGCGGGCCAAGATCAACGGGCATGAGGCCGAGCAGGGTGCCGGCTGTGCCGCCCGGGAGGCCCTGGCCGAGCACGTCCAGCTGGCCCATGGATACACGGCGGCGCAGACGCCGGAGCTGGTGATCACCTACGGGCTGTCGGGTTCCGGCAAAAGCACACGGGCCCGTCGCCTGGTCGAGGAGCGGGGATTCGTGCGTCTGCGTTCGGATGTCGAGCGCAAGCGGCTGTTCGGCCTGGATCCGCGGGCGCGCTCCGACTCCGCCCTGGACAGCGGGTTGTACACCCCGGAAGCCACGCAGCGCACTTACGAGCGGCTGCAGGAGCAGGCTGAGCGTGCGCTGGAGGCCGGGTTTTCGGTGGTGGTGGATGCCGCGTTCCTCAAGGCCGAGCGGCGTCGGCCCTTCCTGGAGCTGGCTGCGCGCACCGGTTGCCGATTCCGTATCCTGCATGTACGGGCCGACGAGCAGACGCTGCGCGAGCGCCTGCGCAAGCGACTGGCCGAGGGGCGTGATCCTTCCGAGGCTGATGAGGCGGTGCTCGATGCGCAGCTGCGCACGGCCCAGCCGCCGTCCGGCGAAGAGGCGGCCTTCGTCGAAACCGTCGACGCGGACGGGTAAGATAGCCGGCCTTGCCCTGAGCCGGACCGAGGAGCGAAATGTCAGGAATCCCCAGCCAGCCCGGTGAGCCGGTGACCGATGTCGCTCAGCTTGCGGAACATCTCGAACGCGGAGCCCGGCCTCCGGAGCAGTGGCGGATCGGCACGGAGCATGAGAAGTTCGTCCACCATCTGGAGGACTTCAGCCCGGTCCCCTACGAGGGTCCGCGCGGTATCGGTGCCTTCCTCGAGGGGCTGGTGCGTTTCGGCTGGCACCCGGTCCGCGAAGACGGGCGGATCATCGCCCTCAAGCGCGAGGGGGGCGCCTCGGTCAGTCTCGAGCCGGGCGGGCAGGTGGAGCTCTCTGGCGCCCAGCTCGAGACCCTGCATGAGTCCTGCGTCGAGGTCCGCGAGCACCTCCAGCAAGTGGATACCGTGGCCCGCGAGCTGCAGATCGGGTTTTCCGGCTTCGGGTTCCACCCGGTCTGGCGACGCGAACAGATCCCCTGGATGCCCAAGGCCCGCTACGGCGTCATGCGCCGCTACATGCCGCAGGTCGGCAGCCTGGGCCTGGACATGATGCTGCGGACCTGCACGGTCCAGGTGAATCTGGACTTCTCCAGCGAGGCGGACATGGTCCGCAAGTTCCGTGTCGGCCTGGCGTTGCAGCCGATCGCCACGGCGCTGTTCGCCAACTCGCCGTTCACCGACGGCCGCCCCAGCGGCTACCTGAGTTACCGCAGCCGGGTGTGGGAGGACACCGACCCGGATCGCTGCGGCATGCTTGGCTTCGTCTTCGAGTCGGGCATGGGCTTCGAGCGTTACGTGGACTACGTCCTCGACGTGCCCATGTACTTCGTCTACCGCAACGGGCAGTACATCGATTGCGCCGGCGAGTCCTTCCGCGACTTCATGGCCGGGCGGCTGCCGCAGCTGCCGGGCGAGCGGCCCACGCTCAGTGACTGGGACGACCACCTGACCACCCTCTTCCCCGAGGTGCGCCTGAAGCAGTTCCTGGAGATGCGCGGTGCCGACGGCGGGCCGTGGCGCGGCCTGTGTGCGCTGCCGGCGCTGTGGACCGGGCTGCTCTACGACGATGCGGCCCTGGCTGCCGCCGAGGCGCTGATCCGCGACTGGAGCGTCGAGGAGATCGTCACCCTGCGTCACGAGGTCCCGCGCACGGCGCTCGACACCCCGTTCCGTGATACCACGGTGGGGGTGCTGGCGCGGGAGGTGCTGACCATCGCCAGTGACGGGCTGCGCAATCGCCAGCGCCTGGATCAGCGCGGGCGGGACGAGCGCCGCCACCTGGAGCGGCTCTGGGAGATCGTCGACGCCGGACGGAGCCCGGCGCAGGAGTTGCTCGATGCCTACCACGGGCGTTGGGGCGGCTCGCTCGATCCGGTCTTCACCGAGTACGCCTATTAGCGAGCCAGGGGGCAGGGCTATGGAGACGGACCCGCGGGCGATCGTTGAACGCTACCTGCAGGCCCTTGAGGAGCGCGACTACGAGGCGGCCCGGGCGTGTCTTGCGGATCAGGGCTTCAGCTATACCAGCCCCATCGCCGCTTACACCCGGGCTGAAGACCTGCTGGATCACGCCATGATCGGCGGCTCGATCGTCCAGCAGCGCCAGGTGGTCAAGTGCTTCGTTGACGGTCCCGACGTCTGCCACATCCTGCGCTACTGCATCCAGCTCTCCGACAAGCAGCAGATCGACCTGGCCCACTGGGCGCGCGTCGAGCAGGGGCGGATCGTCTCCATCCTGGCCATCTTCGACGCCCACGCCTACTGGACCCTGTTCGAAGAGCCCGAGCCGAGGCAGACCCCTTGCAGATTGACCTAGCTGCGGCACCGACCGACCCGAGCGCCTACGACGCGCGCAAACGCCGGCTGGCGGAGACCTTCACCAAGCTCTACCTGCGCGGTGCGTGGCGGCCTCTGGACCGGTTGGTGCGCCGGCTACACGCGGCCGATGCGGCGGCGGTGTTCGCCGAGCTGCCGGTCGCGCAGGTGGTCGATACCCTCCAGGCGGTGAGTCGCCCCCGTCACGCGGCGCGGATTGTCAACGAGATGCCCCAGGCGCTGCGCCATCAGGTCGTCGAGGCCTTGCCCCGCGAAGAGCTGGCGGAGCTGCTGGAGAATTTTCGGCCCGATGAGCTGACGGACCTGATCCAGGCCCTGCCGGAGGATCGGCGCGAGCATCCGCTCTCCGCGCTGCCCGCTGACAGCCGCGACGAACTGGATAGCCTGCTGGCTCACGATCCCGGGGCCGCCGGTGGTCTGATGACCACGGAGTTCTTTGCCCTGCACGAGATGGTCACCGTGCGCGAGGCGATCGATGCCCTGCGGGGATACTCCGATGCCGAGATGGTCTTCTATCTCTTCCTGACCGACGAGGCCGGCCACCTGACCGGGGTTATCTCGCTGCGCCAGCTGCTGCTCGCCCGGGAGGACGCCCAGGTGGCAGAGTTCATGAGCCGGCGGGTCATCCGCGTGCGCACCGACACCGAGGAGGAGCAGGTCTCGCGGCTCTTCGACAAGTACCGGCTGCTCGCGCTGCCGGTGGTGGACGAGGCGGATGTCCTGGTGGGCATCGTGACGGTCGACGACATCATCGACGTCATCGGTGAGTCCACCACCGAGGACATGCTCCGCATGGCCGGTACCCGGCAGTCGGAGATGCTCACCGACTCGGTCTTCCGGATCGCCGGGGTGCGCCTGCCCTGGTTGTTCGCCGCCTTCCTCGGCGGGTTGGGGGCGACGGCCGTGATCGGGCAGTACGAGGACATCCTCGGCCAAGTTATTATCCTCAGCGCCTTCGTGCCCATCATCATCGGCATGGCCGGTAATGTCGGCGTCCAGTCCGCCACGGTCACCGTCCGCGGCCTGGCCACCGGCGCGATCCATCTGCGCGATACCCTGGCCATGGTCTTCAAGGAGCTGCGGGTGGGGTTGTTGCTGGGTGCCTTCTACGGCGTGATCCTCGCCCTCTACGGCTTGTGGATGTACGACAGCCTGCAGCTCGGTCAGGTGGTCGGGCTGACCATCCTCACCAACATGGCCGGCGCGGCGCTGTTGGCGGTCTCCCTGCCGATGCTCTTCGTGCGCTTGAATGCCGACCCGGCGGTGGCGACCGGGCCTTTCGTCACCACCGCCATCGACGTGCTCGGGGTGCTCAACTACTTCGTCATCGCCAGCCTGATCTACGGCCTGTAGGCGGCCCCGCGCCGGGATGACGCGGGTACTAGCGCTCGTCCCCCGGTCCGTAGGACACTACCGGGCGTTGCCCAGGCTCCCGGGGGAGCGCAGCGCAGGTCGTGTCGATGTCGGGCCGCAGTCTCTATACCCTGATGTACGTGGTGGCCACGGCCATCTGCGTGGGGATCAGTGTCTACCTCTCGTACTACGGCTACTACAGCCACTTGCAGGAGCTGGCGATCTTCTTTGCCGCTCTGCTCGGGATCTTCCTCTTCGGCACCGACATGTTGCTGCGCCGCTTCCGGCTCGAGGGGCGCAGCCCGCTCAAGCCGCTGGCCTTCTTTGTCATCATCGCCTTCTTCAGCGGCGCGAGTAACTACAACTTCCTCTACACCAACTTCATGGAGCGGGACATGGCCGAGCGCGTGGTCAGCGACCAGTTCTCGGTCTTCCGCGACGACCTGACCGCCACGCGCAGCGCACTGGCCGACGCTCCGATCATCGAACAGGTGGCCGAGCAGCGTCGCGAGCTGGCCCGCTCGCTGGACAACCTGGACACCCAGATCAACGATCCGCTGCGCCCCGGCTGCGGGGCGCGCTGCCGCGAGCACATCGAGCAGATCCACGATCAGCTCGGCGGCGCGCCGACAGAGCTCGCCGTGCCCTCGCCGGATGCCGGCGCCGAGGCCAACGAGCGCTGGTACGAGCACTTCCGCGAGGCGGTCATCAGCGACTTCGAGAACGGCGTCGTGCCCGAGGCGTACCACCGGACCCGGGAGCTGATCGGGCAGATCGACGGCCTGCTCGAGCGCTACGACGACCCGTACCGCGCACTGGCCGAGGAGCTCGAGCGGCGGGAGCGAGCCCTGCTGGAGCGCCGAGACTTCGAGATCATTGCCACCCTGCGCACCCACTCCCGCGAGGTGCAGCGCCGCGCCAACGTGCTTCTGCCCGAGGCGGATCAGGTGCAGCACCGCGTCATCCGTTCGGAGCTGGATAAGCTCGGCGAGATCCCGATCAGTGTGCGCGACGGCTTCATCGATCGCCCCAACCCCGGGGTGACGGCGGTCTCGGTGATCCTCGGGGTGTTCGTCGACGTGGCCCCGGTGCTCTTCGCCTGGCTGATCTTCGCGCCCGCGTCAGCCGGTGCGCGCGGTGGCGGTTCCACCGGTCGGGGGCGTAATCGGGTGGCGACGCGCTAGCGGGCAAGGAGGGGGAAACCGTGGTCGAACCCAAGGAGTCACGCTGGCAGCTGCGGCGCTACTACGAGCGCCGCCCGGAGCAAGAGCCGTCGGCCGAGGAGGGCGGCGAGCAGGAACCGTCCTCGGCCCCCACCCCGTGGCCCTCGCCGGAGGAGCGCCTGGCCGCCGACGTGGAGCCGGTGCAGCGTGGCGCGCTGATCGACGACAACATCGACCAGCGCCAGGGCAATTACCTGATCTCCTTCGGCTTCCCGGGTTCCGGCAAGACCACCTTCCAGTCCTTCCTGGCCTACTACGTCACCCACATCGGCCCCTTCGAGGCCCAGCCGCTCATCGCCCCGGAGCAGAGCGTCCAGGGCTGGGAGCCGATGGCCATCTTCAACGAGTGGATGCGCATTTGGGGCCAGGGACGCTTCCCCCCGGCAAACCCGGTGGACGAGGGCGACATCCGCGAGCTGAGCTTCCGGGTCCGGCCGCTGCAGGGTACTGGCGAACCGGTGGATCTGAGCTTCCTCGAGGCCTCCGGTGAGCTCATGACCCAGGTGGTGGCCGACCGGGTGCGTGACCCGGCCATGATCGAGACCCTCAGCCGCTACTTCGCCAACGAGCAGCTGCGGCTGATCCTGGTGTTGGTGGTCGACCCGGAGCACGGCGAGGAGAACGACATCCTCTTCCAGAACCTGCTCGCCTTCCTCGATCTGCACTTCCCGGCCCTGCGCGGGCGCACCTCGCTGGCGGTACTGGTCTCCAAGCCGGAGCAGGCCCTGCGCCGGCTGCAGGAGCGCGATGAGCACTACCGCCGTTACGAGGAGCTCAGCGCCGACGCCTGCGAGGCCTTCGTGCAGCGCTTTGCGCCGCGCACCTACCGCATCCTCGACGGCTGGACGGACCAGGATCGGGTGCAGCTCATGGCGCTGCACCTGGGCACGGTGACCGACGGCGAGCACGGGCCGCGGCTGCAGGAGCCGGACTACGACGACATCCGCGACATCTTCGCCTGGATCTACGGCCAGTTCGGCGGCGGGCGGATGGGCCCGACCTGGTGGCAGCGCATCCTGGAGTGGCTGCGCCTATGAGCGAAGCGGCGCCGACGATCCTCGGCCGCTGCGCCTTCGCCACCGTGCGCGGACTCACCGTCCATGGCAGCGGCGCCCTGGCCGGGCTGTCCGGGTTCCCCCAGGCGGTGGAGTTCCGCGGCCGCGGTGGCGACGACCACGCCCTGCCGGCCGCCGGGGAGCAATTGGTCTTCCGCCGCGTGGTGCGTTACCAGGACGGCGCCGACCCCGAGCGCGGTGGTCGCCTGGATCTGATCGGTACACTGGTCCGCCGCCTGGATGCCAGCCGTCGGGTGGGCTATGCCGGCGCCTGCGTGGCGGTGGCCCACCGCGACCTGGAGGCGTACGCCGCGGCCCTGGACGAGGCGCAGGGTCTGGTCCGCCAGGTGGACGAGGTCCTTGCCGAGGGCAGCGCCGCGCGCTGGTCCCGGGAGGCCCGCGGCGATCGGGAAGCGGGCCGCCGGCGCTTCGCGTTCGAGGGCCGCGGCGCCGGTCGCGTGCTTTGGCTCCACCGCGGCACCGCCGCCGAGGCCGATCCGGCGCTGGTCCCGGAGGCCCTGCGCCAGCTGGCCTGGCTGGATGCCTACGCGCTCACCGGGGTGTTGATCTTCCCGGCGGCACGGCCGGGCTCGCGCGCCGTGGACAGCGACCTGATCGCCGGCTTTCGGCGCGCCAAGCAGCAGGAGATCGAGGGCGTGGAGGCGGGCTTCCGGGCCGAGTTCGAGCGCCGCCTGGCGGAGATCGAGTACGAGTACCAGGCCGCCACCCGGGCAGCGTCGCCGCCGCAGCCCCGCGGCGACGACTAGGGCACCACCAGCACCGGGAGCTGCACGGCCTCGATCAGCGAGCGGGTGTCGTGTTCGGCTAGCAGGGCGCTGCGGCGGCTGATGATCAGCTTGTCCACGGGGGCACGGCTCAGGTGCCGGGCCAGGGCGGTCGGCGATCCGGCGGGCGTTAGCCACTGGGCGTTGGGGCAGTGCCGGGCCGCCCAGGCGCGGGCCGGGTCGTCGCCGTCGGGTAGGGGAGCCGCGTGGTCGGGGATGAACCGGGCCAGGATCTCACCCTCGCCGAGCAGGGCGGCGGCACGGGTCAGCGTCCGGACGCCCGGCTCGCCGGATTCGACGACCACGGCCACGCCGTGCCCCGTGCGGGGCTGCAATGGCCGCTCGAAGACCATCACCGGCCCCGGTGTGCCGAAGACGATGGCGCGGGCCGTGGAGCCGATGCGCAGCCCGCGGGCACGGGCGTAGCCCACCTTGCCCAGGACCAGCAGATCATCGCGGTTAACCAGGCTCAGGGTCTCGCGGACGACCCCGCCCCGGCAGACCTCCAGGCGGTAGTGCACGCCCCGGTGCCGGCCAGTCTGCGCCAGCGCCTTGCGGATCGCCTCGGCACGGGTGCGCATGCGCTGCTCTTCGATGCCGGTCTCCAGGGGGCGGACGGCCCCGGAGAGACCCATCTCGCGGGCCCAGGGGTACCCGGCACAGCGCAGCAGCGCCTCCTCCTCGACGAAGATCGCCAGCAGCTCGGCGCCGAGCTGGGCGGCCAGCTCGGCGGCCGCCTCCAGCGCCTCCAGACTGGCCCGCGAAGCATCCAGCAGGACGACTACCCGGCGCGGTGACCCCTGCTCCGGCATGCGCTCAGTCATCGTCATCCTCCGCGGCCTCGTCCGCATCGCCCCCGCCGCGCCGGCGCTGGCTCCGGGCGAATGCCTCCAGGCGGTCGGCCACGGCGCGGTTCACCGACCCCTGCGGGTACGCACCGGCATCATCCCAAACGCCGGCGGGCCGGCCGGTGAGCAGCTCCAACGCCTCATCCACATGGCTCAGCGGGTAGATGTGGAACTGCCCGGCGGCCACTGCGTCGCGCACCTCCTGGCGCAGCATCAGGTGCACCACGTTGCTCGCCGGCAGCGCCACCCCCTGCCGGCCGGTCAGCCCGCGCCGCCGGCAGACCTCGAAGAAGCCCTCGATCTTCTCGTTCACCCCGCCGACGGCCTGCACCTCGCCGAGTTGGTTCACCGAGCCGGTGACGGCGATGCCGTGATCCAGCGGGACGCGGCCGATGGCCGAGAAGAGCGCGCAGAGCTCGGCCACCGAGGCGCTGTCGCCGTCGATGCCGCCGTAGGACTGTTCGAAGGCGAGGCTCGCTGAGAGCGACAGGTCGCCCTCCGGGGCGAAGCGGCTGGCGAGAAAGCGCGAGAGGATCATCACCCCCTTGGAGTGGATCTTGCCGCCGAGCTTCGCCTCGCGCTCGATGTCCACCAGCTGCCCGCGCCCGGGGCGGGCGGTGGCGGTGATCCGCGTCGGCCGGCCGAAGCCGAAATCGCCCAGCTGCAGGACCGAGAGCCCGTTGACCGAGGCGGTGTGGTGCCCCTCGGTGTGGATCACCAGCGTGCCGCGCTCGATGGTCTCCTGGCTGCGATCGCGGATGCGCCCGGCGCGACGCTCCTGGGCGGCGAGGGCGCGCTCGATGTGGTCTTGGCCGATAATCTCGGCGCCGTCGCCGGTGGCGTAGTGATCCGCCTCCTGCAGCAGATCGGTGATGGCCCGCCCGCCGGCGGCCAGCCGCTCGCTGTCATCGGCCATGCGGCTGCCGTGCTCGATCACCCGGGCCGCGGCGAAGCGGTCCAGGTGGCGTAGACGGCGCTGGCGGACCAGGGTGGCGAGCATACGGGCGTAGAGCTGCTGGGTCTCGGCGTCCCGGGGCAGGTCGTCCTCCAGGTCGGCCTCGACCTTGAACAGCTCCGGGAAGTCCGGGTCGTAGGCCGAGAGCAGGTAGTAGACCATCCGGTCGCCGAGCAGCACCACCTTGGTGCGCAGCGGCATCGGTTCCGGCTCCAGGGTGACCGTGGTCCAGAAGCCGTGGACCTGCTCCAAGGACTCGATGCGCACCTCGCCGGCGGAGAGCGTCCGTTTGAGCGATGGCCAGGCCAGCGGCTGGGTGAGGATGCGGTGGGCATCGACGATCAGATAGCCGCCGTTGGCCTGGTGCAGCGAGCCGGGGCGGATCAGGTTGAAGTCCGTGAGCAGCGCCCCCTGGTGCACGTGATGCTCCGTGCGGCCCACCAGCCGTTGGTGGGTGGGCATGTCCTCGTAGACCACCGGCGCGCCGTCGGCCGGGTCGTGGGCGAGCAGCAGGTTGGCCCGGTAGCGGCCCAGGATGTACTCCACGTGGTCTTGCTCGCCGGAGCGGAAGGCGTCCACGTGCTCGATGATGTCGTTGCGGACGGCGTCCAAGTGGGCGGCGGCCAACGGCAGCTCGCCGTAGCGCTGGCGCAGCTCCTGGATGCGCTGGCCGACCGCGAGCAGGGTCATCTCCTCATTGAGCTTGCGGACCTGCTCCTGGATCTCCTTGCGCCACTTGGGGATCTGCTTGACCACCGCCTGCAGCCGCTCCTGCAGGAACTCGATGGCCTCCTGATAGCGCCGGCGCTCCTCCTCGGGCAGCTGCTGGAACTGCTCCGGCTCGATCACCTCGCCCTCCTTGACCGGGGCGAAGCTGAATCCCGAGGGGGTCTGCAGCAGCGTGACGTCGTACTGCTCCGCCTCCTTCTGGATCGCCTCGAAGGCCTCGCGCTGGCGGCGGTTGAGCTGCTGCTGCAGCTCCTGCAGCCGGTTCTGGTACTCGTCGCTTTCGAAGGTGGCCGGGATGGTGCTGCGCAGCTCCTCGATCAGCTGCTCCAGATCGTGGCGCCAGCGCGCCCCCTGGCCCGGCGGCAGGCGCAGCAGCCGCGGCCGCGTGGGCTCCTCGAAGTTGTTCAGGTAGCACCAGTCCGAGGGCGTCGCCTCGCGCGCGGCACGCTCGGCCAGCAGCCGATGGACCATCTCCAGCTTGCCGTCGCCCTCCGGCCCCATCACGAACAGATTGAAGCCCGAGGCGCGCATGCTCGCGCCCAGATCCATCGCCTCCAGGGCCCGTTCCTGCCCGGGCGGGCGGTCCATGGCCGAGAGCTCCTCGGTGGTGCGGAAACCGAGCTGCTCCGGGTCACAGACCCGGTAGAGGTGCTCCAGTGAAAGGGGCTCGGGTGCAGCCATGCTCATCTCCCATCCCTGCCGTCATTGATGCGTAGCACCCTACCACTGGTAAGACCCCAGGCGGCCTAGACGACTCCGCCCAGGCTGCAGCGACCACCAACCGTCCATCCAGACGGGTTCGCTTAGGCAAATGTGTCAATGATTCTTACACCGATTCCATTTGTCCCAACATGGAAATCGACAACGCTTTGAAATAAAAAAAGAAAAAAATTTGGCACGAGGCTTGCGGGTAGTGCGGTGCCGACGCCGTCACGACGCTTCCAAGCGCAATCGGGCAACCAGCGTCGGCAGGTCTCGCAATGGCAGCCAAGGGTCACGCCAATCACATTATGGGGTGTCATCATGAACAAGATTCGATCCGCACTATCCGCATCACTGCTGGCAGTGGCTGTAGGGGTACCCATGCATGCCGCTGCCGATCCTATTCCTGTTGACCTGGAGTTGGTGCTAGCGGTGGATGTCTCCGGTAGCGTCAACGACCCCCGCTATCAAGCACAAAAGACCGGCTATATTGAGGCGTTCCGCAATCCGCTGGTCCACAGCGCCATCGGCAGTGGCGTTATCGGCTCTATCGCCACGACCTACATGGAGTGGTCAGGAGCGACCGAGCAGTCGCAGCAAGTCGGCTGGACACAAATTAGCTCAGCAGCGGCAGCCAATGCCTTTGCCGACGCCATCGACGCGACAACCAGGGCCTTCAGTGGCTTGACCGGCATCTCACAAGCCATCGACTGGTCAGTTGACTCCATCCAAAACAATGACTTCGCAGGCACGCGACAGATCATTGATATCTCCGGCGATGGCACCGACAACACTTCCGGCGACCCCGCAGATGCGCGAGACGACGCCGTAGCCGCAGGAATGACCATCAATGGCATAGCTATTGAGGAGGCCACCAGCATCAGCCTCACCGATTACTTCGCAAACAACGTCATCGGCGGTGACAGCAGCTTCGTTTTGACTGCCGATACCTTCGAGGACTTCGAAGATGCCATTCTGTTAAAGCTTCAGCGCGAAATCGACCCCAACGGCATACCGGTACCCGGCACCGCGGCGCTCTTCGGCCTGGGGTTGCTGCTGCTTGCCGGTGGCGGGCGCTTCAGCCGCCGGATTGCAGGTGCTCCGGCACAGAGACCTACGGTAATGGCCTAACCAGGAAAGAGGGTGAACCGACGGCCGGGACCTTTTCCCGGTCGTTGCCAACTGCGGTTCGATGGTCCGCGCGCATTGGGGGGAGCAACATGAATCAGCACCGAAAGAAGCCGTTACATTGCGCAAGATCCGTTGTCGGGATCGCCGCACTGCTGCTTTTCGGGGCCGTGACGGGCTGCGGGCCGACCCAGATGAGCGAAGAGGAACATTTGGAGCGTGCCGCCCATTACCAAGCTGAAGGCAATCCCGAAGCCGAAGCCATTGAACTGCGTAGCGCGCTTCGGCAAAACCCCGAGAACATTGATGCTCACCGCCGGCTCGGGGTTATCTATTTGAGCTTGGGGCGCACCGAGGACGCGATCCGCGCCTTGGAGCGAGCCCAGGAGAGAGCCGGCGGGGATATGGACGACGAGATCCGCTTGGATTTGGGGCGCGCCTACTGGCAAGCGCGCCGCGCTGAGGACACGCTGCAAACCCTTAATACCTCCTTCAGCGCGGCTGAGCACCAATTGGACGCGGCACTGCTACGCGGTCACGCCCTCGCCTCCGAGAACCGCATTATGGAAGCAGAAGCGGCGTATCGTCAGGCATTGCGGAACGACCCTGAACGCCTCAGCGCTATGGTCGGGTTGGCCCGCATGCGGGCCACATCGGGAGACAAGTCGGAAGCTCGAAAACTCGTTGAGTCGGCGCTCGAGCACGACGAGAGCTATGGGCCGGCGTGGAGACTGCTTGGCGAACTAGAGCAGTCCACCAACCCCAATGCCGCCGAGGCAGCCTTTACCCGCAGCATCGAGGACCAGCAAACCGCCGATGCTGGCCGCTTCCATCGGGGGCTACTTCGGTTGCAGAGGGGCGATTTGGAAGGAGCCCGGGAGGACGCACAAGCGCTGGAAGGGCACGACAGGCAACTCCCCCACGCTGCCTACCTCCGCGGCGTAACTCACTTTTTCGCGGACGACTTCGCGGCCGCGGCAGATGAGTTTGAAGACGTGCTGCGGCGCATGCCGGACCACCATTCCTCGGTTCTCTTCGCTGGCTTGGCGCACTTCGGCCGTGGCTCCTCAGCACAGGCGGAATCCCGCCTCGAACAGGTTCTCCGACAACATCCTGGCTTTCCGCCGGCGGTAAGAGTGTTGGCCGCATTGCGGGAGGGCCGCGGTGATACGGCTAATGCCGAGCGTTTGTTGCAGGAACTCATCGATACGAACCCCGGAGACTTGGCATCGATCCATCAGCTGGCCCGTCTCGAATTAGCCGAAGGCCGACTCGATGACGGCTTACCCCGCTTGGTGGCGTGGGCACAAAGCCAACCGCAATCGGTGAGGGGCCGACTGACCTTGGCCCGCGCCCACTTGGCCGATGGCGAGGCCGATCTCGCCATTGAACAGCTGCAGACGGCTCAGGAGATGGCGCCCGATGCCCTTGAGCCGAGAGTTACATTAATTGTGCATTACCTGGAGAACAGCCTCTATCAGGAGGCGTTGGAAGAGGCTGAGGACCTGGTGGAACGCCATCCCGATGAAGCTGTGGCCCACAATCTCGCTGGCACGGCACTGCTCGGACTGCAGCGTCCTGACAGCGCCAGGGACGCCTTCACGACTGCTTTGCAATACGCGCCGGGCGATTTCCTAGCGACCCGCAACTTGGCAATGCTGGCACAGGTTCAGGGAAATACAGACGCGGCCCGCGAGCACCTCCAGAGCGCCTTGACAGTCCGCACCGACGACCTTGATCTGCTCTTGGAGCTTGCGCGCTTCGAGGCTGAAATGGGGCACGATCAGCGCAGCGAGGCGCTGCTGAACCGCGCCAAGGACGCGCATCCCGAGGCATTGCGCCCCCGTCTTGTGCTCGCTCGCCACCGCATGGACGGCGGCAAGCCACGGGAGGCCATCACCCTCCTTGAGCCACTGCGTGAGGTACACGGGTCCAACCCTGCATGGCTGGAGCTCACTGCCCGGGCTCGTTTGATGGCTGGTCAGAACGCTAGCGCCGCCCGCCTTTTCACATCGTTGTTGGAGCAACGCCCGGACGACGCTCAAACCCGCTGGCTATTGGGCTCAGCCCTGCTGGCCGACAGCCGTTACAACGAAGCCACGAATCACTTCCAAGCCGTAATAGAGAGCCATGCCGAAACGGCAGCGGTTCACAACAGCCTTGCGTACGCCCGGCACCAGCTCGGGGACGAGCGGGCCGAAGCGCACGCCCGAGACGCACTGCGTTTAGAGCCGAACAACCCCCACTTCCAGGGCACTCTTGGAATGATCTTGTTAGACAACGGCGAGTTGGAAGAGGCGGCAGAGTACTTGCGGCTGGCCCAGCAAGCACGGCCAGACGAAGTCTCGGTTCGGTATCGTTACGCTGAAGCGCTCGTGCGGCTGGGGCGGGACGATCAGGCCCGACACCATCTCAACTTCATTGTGGACGACGACAGAGAAACACCGTCCAGCATACATGCAGATGCCCGGATGCTGCTGGAGGAGCTTGATCGGTAGGGAATCGGGGCGGGAAATGCCGGGCCTGCATCCTTCCTCGCTCGTGAGGAAACGGTTTTCAGCTCGGTATGCAGGGCCCCACTAAGCTCAGTCTAGACATCATGGATAGACCTGCCCTGACCTCGGAGCCCGTGCGTTATGTTTCGTACGCATCCTTTTGATCCCGTCTGGATGCACGGGAGCGGTCGCTGCAGTCTGGGCGGACTTGCTTATTCGGTGGTACGGACCAGCCCCCCGGTTAAACAGATACAAGCTTGCCAAGGACCGTGATACGTCCCTTGGTGAAGATGACTTCTTCCAGGATCTGCTCGGTCTCGTCCCAGCCGGGGCGTTGCGGAGCGCGGGGATGATGTACTTGGTGCAGATGTCGCGTTCGCTAAAGCCCGAGGTGTTCATCCTTGAGGGAGCCCGGTAACGTCAGTGCGTGGCTGCCAGGACGTAGCGTAGCTCGGCTCGAGACAGAGTCCCTTGAGCGCCTCGCCGGGATGAGCCCGTATTATCCGCTACAGAGTAGCTCGCCCCAAGGCCTTGAGGGTCGTTGGGTAGGATGTGGGGCAGAGTGCCCGTGCGTTTCCAGGTTGCTGTTTTCACGCAATGCATGGTGCCGGGAGTGGGACTCGAACCCACATGGGCGATGCCCACTCGATTTTGAGTCGAGCGCGTCTACCAGTTCCGCCATCCCGGCGTAGCGTCGAAATTATACCACGCCACGCGGCGCCGGCCAGCCGCCGGGAGGATAGCAAGTTCAAGGAATCCGGTCGGTGGTCGCCAAGGGTGATGATGCAGTCAGTCGCGTGGTCGGTCGTGAGGTGGTTGGGCTGCCGCGTGGCGGTGTTCACGGCCGGGGATAAGGAGCAACGCATGCGCATCCGTTGGAAGTTGGGGACGGGATTCGGCCTGGTGATCGGTCTGGCCGGCACGTTGGGTGCGGTGGCCATCTGGCAGCTGGGCACCATCGACGATCACGCCTCGGAGCTCCGCGAGGAGGTGCTGCCGGAGCTGCTGGCGGCGCGCCAGATCGAGGCACACGTCCAGCAGAGTGCCCAGCGCTGGCAGGAGTACGGGTTGACCCACGCGCCCGAGACCGCCGAGCGCGCCGCCGAGGCGCACGAGGAGGCGGTGGCGCAGATCGAGCAGGTGCGCGCGGCGCGCGGCGGTCGCATCGCCGAGTTCGCCGAGGAGGCCGAGGCGGCGATGGACGCCTACCGGCAGGCCACCGACGCTACCGCGGAGGCCGTCCGGCGGCTGCGGGAGATGCGGGAGGGCCTTCTGCGCACGGCGACCATTGCCCTGGAGGAGACGCAGTACCTGCTGGATGATCAGCGCGAGCGCGTGGAGGCCGCCCAGGCGGCGGGTTTCCAGGCGCCGGCCGGGCAGAGCGCCGCCGAGGCTCGCGGGCAACGGTTGCAGGATCTCTCCCGGCTCAACGAGATCCGCATGGTCACCGGCGATATCCACCGGGCTGCCCTGCACTCGCTGGAGACGCGCGACCCGACCCGTCTGCAGGGGGCCCTGCCGGGGTTTGGGCAGGTGCAGGTGCACTTCAGCATCCTGCGCGCCACCGCTGCCGACGAGCAGGAGCGGCAGCTCCTCGAGGAGATCAACGACGCGATTGTCGAGTATCAGGATTACGCGACGGGGCTGGCCGAGGCGCAGGAGGAGCTGGCCGAGCTGCGTGAGGCGCGAGCCGAGACGAGTGCGCAGGCGCTCGCGGCGGTGGCGGACCTGGCCGGGCACACCGCCGAGAGCGGTGAGCGGGCCAGCGAAGGCGTGGTGGCGGTGGTCCGCGAGGCGGGCGCTACGCTGGGCCTGGGGCTCTTTCTGGTGGGGGCGCTGGCCTTCGGGATTGCGGCGTGGACGACGCGGTCGCTGACCCGGCCGCTGGGTCAGTTGGTTCATGGGCTGCGCGATATCGCCGAGGGCGACGGCGATCTGACCCGCCGGGTGGATGAGCGCCGTGCCGATGAGCTGGGCGAGGTCGGCTACTGGTTCAATCGCCTGATGGACCGGATCCACGGCATGATCGTGCAGCTCTCCGGGGCCAGCCGGGATGTTACGGACGGTGTGGCGCGGATCGCCGCCAGCAATGCCCAGATCGAATCGGGTATGGTCGAGCAGTCGGACCAGACCCAGCAGGTCTCCAGCGCCATCGAGGAGATGTCGAGCTCGATCCACGATGTCTCGCGCCAGACCAGCGAGGCGGCCACGGCCGCCGTGCAGGCCGGCGAGACGGCCACCGACGGCCAGGAGACGGTCCAGGGGCTGGTGACGCGAATGCACGAGGTGGCCGCCAGTGTCGAGCGGGCCAGCGAGGCGGTGACCGCCCTCGGGCGCAGCGGCGAGCAGATCGGCGAGATCATCTCGATGATCGACGGGATCGCCGAGCAGACCAACCTGCTGGCGCTCAACGCCGCCATCGAGGCGGCCCGCGCCGGTGAGCAGGGGCGCGGTTTCGCCGTGGTGGCCGACGAAGTACGCTCTCTGTCCCAGCGGACGGTGGACGCCACGCGGCAGGTCTCCGAGGCACTGCAGCAGATCCAGGAGCGCACCGATACGGCCGTCACGGGCATGGAGCAGAGTTCGGGGCAGGTCAACGAAGGGTTGGGGCAGGCCGAGGCGGCCGGGGCGGCGCTGCAGCGGATCGTCGAAAAGGCGCAGAGCGTGGCCGAGAACGTGCAGTCCATCGCCACCGCCGCCGAGCAGCAGTCCAACGTCGCCGCCGAGATCGCCCAGAATGTGGATGCGGTCAATCAGGTCACCCAGCAGACCAGCGGCGGCGTCAATCAGACGGCGCAGACGGCCCAGCAACTGCGCCGCGAGGCCGAGGGGCTGCAGGCGCTTGTTCAACAGTTCAAGATTGATGAGGGCAGCGAACGATCGTGACCGAGTGGCGGCGCAGCGACTTCCATTACGACTTGCCCGAAGGGCTGATCGCCCATCGGCCGGCAGCGCGGCGATCCGACAGCCGGATGCTGGTGCTGCGCACCGAGGATGGGGCGCTGGCCGACCGCCGCTTTGCCGATCTGCCCGACTACCTGCGCCCCGGGGATCTGCTGGTGCTCAACGACACCCGGGTCATCCCGGCGCGGCTGGAGGCGGCCAAGCCCACCGGGGCGCGGGTCGAGGTCTTCATCGAGCGAGTGGAGGATGCCGCCGCCGGGGTACTGATCTGTCAGCTGCGCGCCAACCGGGCGCCGAAGCCCGGTGGCCGGCTGGAGCTGGCCGAGGGGGTGCAGGCCGAGGTGCTCGGGCGCGAGGGCCGCTTTTTCCGCCTGCACCTGACCGGCCTGGCCGACAGCCTGTGGGACTATCTGGAGCGGGTCGGTCACGTGCCGCTGCCGCCCTATATCCGTCGCCCGGACGACGACGAGGACCGCACCCGCTATCAGACCGTCTTCGCCGCCCGCCCCGGGGCCGTGGCCGCGCCGACGGCGGGGCTGCACTTCGATGACGCCATGCTCGAGCGCCTGCGTGCCGATGGGGTGGAGACAGCCCGGGTGACCCTGCATGTGGGGGCCGGGACCTTCGCCCCGGTGGAGAGCGACGACCTGAGTGCCCACACCATGCACGCCGAGCGGCTAGAGGTCGGCGCCGAGACAGTGGCGGCGGTGAACGCCACCCACGAGCGCGGCGGCCGGGTGGTGGCGGTGGGGACCACAGTGGTCCGCGCGCTGGAGAGTGCGGCGGCCGACGGGGAGCTGGCACCCCACAGTGGCGAGACGCGGCTTTTCATCACGCCGGGCTACCGGTTCCGTGTCGTGGACGGGTTGCTCACCAACTTCCACCTGCCCGAGTCGACGCTGCTGATGCTGGTCAGCGCCTTCGGCGGTTACGAATCGGTCATGGCCGCCTACCGCCACGCCGTTGCCGAGGAGTACCGCTTCTTCAGCTACGGCGATGCCATGCTGCTGATCTGATCCGCTCGGGCACCGGCATCGCGGTCCGGCTAGTCGTCGGCGCGTTCGAGCTGCCGGTGACAGCGGGTGCAGCGGTAGATCTGGGTGCCGCGCAGAATGCGGTTGTGGCGGGTGGTGCTCAGCTGCACCTCGCCGCAGCCGCAGCGGTAGCGCCAGCGGCGCTGGACCCCGGGCAGGCCGGTGATGTCGAGGTCGTGGGTGCGCCGTGGCGGGATGCCCATGCGCTCCATCATCCCGCGCCAGGCGGCGTCGTGGCCGCGGCTGTCGTAGAGGTGGAAGGCGGCCAGGTGGGCCAGCTCATGGACCACGGTATCCGGCAGGATGATGCGAAAGCCGTCCTCGCGCCGGAGCATGGGCCGATTGAAGGCCACCACCCAGCGGCGCAGGTCGGCCCGGCCGGCAGTCGAGCCGCGGCGCAGCCACTCGACCCGTGGCGTAGAGGCCTGGCGCAGCGCGGGGTAGGTGGCGCCGAACCGCTCCCACCACGCCCCGGTCTCCCGTTCCACCACCCGGGCCCGTTCGGCCACCGACCCCGGCGCGTTCACGAGGAGGCCTCCGCGGTCCCCGGCTCGGTGGTCGCGGCGCTCCCATCGGGGTGCTCCTCTTGCAAGGGGGCCAGCCCCGCCTCCAGCTGATCCACCCAGCGACGGACCTGCGCGGCAGTGACGGTCTCCTCGTGGATCGCCCCGCCGGCGGCGCTCAGGGCCCGCTGCAGGCGATCCTCGCGGCGGCTCGGCGGGCGGGGGTCGAGGTAGCCCTGTTGTTCGAGCCATTCGCGCAGCTCGCCGATCTTGCGCGTTAGGAAGCCGGGGACGGCCTTGTTCTCCAGCGCCTGGAGGATGGCGGCGGCGTCGCCCTGGTGGCCGTCGGCCAGTGCGGCCACGTCGTCGCACATCTTGCTGCCGGCGATGGGCGCCGCGGCGGCCAGGCTGGCCCGGTCGATGGGAGTGCCGCGACCGATGGCGTAGGCCTCCAGCCACGCCTCGGCGACGATGATCCGTACGGCCAGCTCGGCGCGTTCCTGCGCGGTGAACAGCGTTTGCGCCGCGTCGCTGTCGAGCAGGCCGCGCAGCGGGCCGAGGTACTCGAAGCCGGCGGCGAGGATCCGGTGCAACCGGTCGAGATCGTCGCGCAGGACGTGGAAGAGGTGGATGGCCCCGGTGCCCTGCCAGGGATCGATCCATGGGGCCTCCAGCGCGGCGCCGTAGCTGGCCGCGGTGTGGTCCTCCGGCGCCGGCAGTGGGTGGCGCTGCGGCAGGGAAAGATCCCCGGCGGAGGCGCTGCCGCGGGCCAGGCGGCGGACCTCGGCCAGGTCGATCACCGGCGGCTCGACGCCCGCCTGGCGCCAGAGCTGCGGCTCGGTGGTCTGGGCGCTGAGGTAGAAGATCTGCCGCCCGTCCTCCTCGGCCAGGGTGGTCAGGGCGCCGGCCACGGCGGCGAAGCGGTCGTGGTCGGTGGTGGTCAGGGCCTCGTCGAGGAACAGCGGCAGCGGCTCGCGGCCGCGCTCGGCCTCCAGGGCGAAGGCGACCCGCACGGCCAGCAGCAGCTGCATGCGTGTGCCGGTGGACAGCTCGGCCAGGCTGCGGTCGGTGCCGGCGTGTTGATCCCGGGCCAGGAAACGGCCGTTGCCGTCGGCATCGGGCACAAAGCGCAACGTGTACTGGTGGTCGGTGAAGCGCTGCAGCCACGCCTCCGCCCGGCGAAGTGCTTCGGGGCGGCGTTCGCTGGTGTGCTCCTGGCGGACATCGTCCATCAGCCAGCGCCCGGCGTGGCTGAGCAGTGCCTCTTGCAGGCGTTCACCCAGCGCATCGCTGGCGGCCTGGATTTCGGCGCGGGCCTGTTCCAGCGGGCGGGTCTGCTGGACGTCACGGATCCGTTGGCGGATCGAGCCGATGGTCTCGCTGATCTGCTGCGCGTCGCCGGCCCGCGCCAGGCGATCGGCGGCCTCGGCGTGCAGGGTTTCGGCCGAGACCTGTCCGGCGCGTTCGAGGAGCTCCGGGGCGTCGGCCAGGGCGCGGCGGGCGGCCTGCTCTTCGGCCTGCCACTGACGGCGCTGTTCCTGGAGCTGCTGCCACTCCGGGCGCTGCTCCAGTCGCCGGTGCAGCGTGTCCCGATCCTGGTCGGTGATCCCGGCGCGGGCAAAGAGCTGTTCGATGGCCTGGCGCCGCTCCTCGGTCTGTCGAGCCAGATCGGCCCGCCAGCGCTCCAGGTCCTGCTGCTGGCGCAGCGCCTCGGTGCGCTGCTGCGCCCGGTTGGCCAGCGCGTCGACGGCGGCAATCAGGGCCTCGACGTCGTCACCGCCATCTGGAGGCAAGGACTGCCAGGTCTTCAGGAAGTCGCCGATCTCGGTGCGCAGGCGCTCGGCCTCGTTGCGGCGCGCCTCGCGCCGGGCTTCGGCCTCGGCCCGGTCGGCGGCGGCCTGGTTCCAGTCGCGTAGGCTCTGCAGGTAGTGCAGGGTGCTCGCTGCCAGCCGGTTGCCGTCGCCGCCGAGCTGGCGGGCGCGGCGCGAGAGATCCTCGCGCAGGCCTTGCAGCTCGCGCTTGCACCGTTGCTGTTCGGCGGCGCGCTGGTTGTGCTGTTCGCGCCGCTCCGCGGCGTGGAGCAGGGCGTCGAGTTGTTCCAGGCAGGAGCCGACGGCCTCGTGTTCCCAGGCGCGGGGCTGGGGGAGCTCGGTCGGGTAGCGTCGCCGGGCGGCATCGCGCAGCGCGTCGGCCTGAGGCGCACGCAGGACCGCGCTGGCGGCGTAGATCAGGGCTGCGGTGGTACCGACGGCGGCCGCCACCCAACCGGGATGCCACTGCCACTGCGGCTCGAGCCAGAAGAGGGTGCCGACCAGCGCCGGCGGGGCGCCCATGCCCAGCACGCCGGCCGTGCCGGCGAGGATGCCGGGGCGGGTCGGCTGGCGGGCGCTGAGCCAGTGGATCAGCTCGCGCCGTCCGGCGCGCACCGTTTCGGCCCGGGGCAGGCGGGGATGGTCCGGATCGGCGAGGCGGGTCAGCTCCCGTTCCAGGGCGGTTAGCTCCGCCTCCGCGCGCTGGTACGGCTCCAGCTGCTCCTCCAGGGTGCGCAGCGCCGCCGGGTCGATGCGCACGGCGGCGGGTTCCGGGGCGCCGAGGGCCTCGGCGATCTCCTGCTGCCGCCGCCGGGCGGCGGCAGCATCCTCCTCGGCCTGGCGGCCCTCCCGCTCGCGTTCGCTGAGTTCGCGCAGCAGCTGCCGGTGGCGCTGCAGGGTCTCAGCGTCGGGGGCGGCATCGGGCAGGCGGGTATCGGCCAGCTGCCGGGCGCAGGCCTGTTCCGCCTCGGCGAGTTTCTCCTGCTCGGTGTGGATGCGGTCCCGGGCCGCCTCTTCCTGCTCCAGGCGCTGGAGTTCGTCGCCGTGCAGGTGGTCCATCCCGGTGGGGAAGTGCGCCAGCTGGTCGTCGATGCGTCGCAGCTCGGTCCGCGCCGCCGCCAGTTCGCCGGCCTGGCGCAGCTGCTCGGCCTCGTGTCGGGCCTGCTCGGCGGCGCGGTACTCCGCCTCGAGCTCCGCCAGGCGCTGCTCGTCGGCGATCAGGTTCTCGTGTTCATGGCGCCGCTCCCGCCACTCCTTGCGCGCCCGTTCCAGGGCGCGGGCCTCGGCATCGCCGTGGTTGCGCTTGAGGTGGAACGGGCCGTTCTGGGCGGTCAGCGCCGCCAGGTCATACCCGCCGGCGAGTTCGCGGACCAGCTCTCGGCCGATTTCGGCGTCGGTGGCCCCCGGATCGGTCAGTCCTTCCACCTGCAGGGCGTAGCAACCGAGCAGGTGGGGCGGGGGCAGGGCCGGCGGATCGGCCGGGGCGCCGTCGCGGTACCAGGTGACCCGGTCGCCGACCCGGGTGACCTGCATGGGTCCGGCGGCCGTTTCCACGTTGGCTTCCAGGTGCACCGTGCCCGCCATGCGCCGCCCCGGCTCAAGCAGGGCGCGAAGGGCACGGATCAGGCTGCTCTTGCCCGAGGCATTGGGGCCGACGATCAGCTGCAGCCCGTCGGCGGTATCCTCGACGGTGAAGCCCGGATCGATGCCGGGCAGGCGCAGGATTCGCAGCCGGCGCAGTCTCACGATGCGGCCTCCCGGTCCTGGGCCAGGAGGCGCTCCAGGGCCTGGCGGGCAGCCTGTTCGAGGGCTTCGGCGATGCGCGCCTCGTCCAGGCGGGGAGACTCCAGCCCCCAGAAAGTGCGCTGCCGGGCGACCGCCTCGAGTTCCGGCCGGGCGCGGCGGATCAGTTCGGCACGCTCGGCATCGCCCGGCTGGCGCCGCAGGATCAGTAGGCGCCGTGCCAGGAGTCCAACCGGATCGCTGCCCTGTGCCAGGCGTTCCAGGTCGAGCGCTGGCTCCGTGGCTATGCGCACGGCCTCGACAAAGTAGTGGACCCCATCGCGCACCTCGTGGAGCTCGGCCAGACCGGTCTCCTGCAGGCGCGCCTCGATTCCGGCACCGGGTGCGGGGCGCCCGGTGATCTGCAGCCGGCAACCCACCGCCTGGGCTTCGGCGCCGTTGCGGCTCAGCTCCAGGTGGAGGGCGTCAAGCGCCGCCATCACCCGTGGGTGGAGCTCATCGGCGTGGTCGATGCTGTCGGCGCTGACCGCCAGCGACTCCCAGCGCAGCGGGGCCAGCGGGACATGCTCGGCCTCGATGCGCCCGGGACCGTCGACCTGGATCCACCAGGGGCCGCGGGCGCCCGGTTCGCCGGGGTCGAGGCCGAGCACGCTGCCTAGATAGCCGATGGGCCGGGGGCCGCTCAGCATGTCCGGACGGTGGATGTGGCCAAGCAGCCAGGCGTCGGTGTCCGCGGCTTCCAGATCCGCCGAGCGCACCGGCGCGTAGCGGCTGCCGGTCTGGTCCCGGTCGCAGTGGAGCAGGCCGATGCGTGGCCGGGTGCCGGTCCGCCGCGGGACAGGGTGCGCCAGGGGGCTGTCGGGGGCGGTGGTGCCGGGGAAGGACCAGCCGAGGATCTCCACCCCGCCGATTTCGACGGTTTCCCAGGTGCCGTTGTGACCGAGCAGCTGAAAGGCCGGGAGGCTCTCGGCCAGGCGGGGCAGGACGTCGCCGTCGTGGTTCCCGGAGACGCCGGCGACCGGGATGCCGTGGGCAGCCAGGCGCTCCACGCCGCTGCGCAGATCGGGGAACGCCTCATAGAGGTCGTCGCTGTCCTCAACGACGTCTCCGGCCAGCAGGACGGCGTCGGCACCGTCCCGCACGGCACGTTCCACGCACATGGCCCAGGCAGCCGCCGGGGTCAGACGGCCGGCCGGATCGATGGTCGAGGGGATGCGGCTCGGGCGGCGCCCCAAGTGCAGATCGCCGATGGCAAGAATGCGCGCGGGCACGGTTTTCCCATTAGGTGGTGGAAACCGATTTATGCTAACACCCGCAAGCGGCAAGCAGCGCTTGTCGACAAACGGATGCAGGAAGATGCATCCATCAGAGGTGTCGCATGCGCGGGGGATCGCGGGGCGGGTATCGTTAACCCCGCATTCGGCAAAGGGAGCTTGCCGAGCCACCCCGAGCAACGGCGTGAGAGCCCGATAGGGGCGGATAGGGAGATCCGCGGTGAATCCCGCCGAATGTAGGGGCCTGGGGCGAGGTGGTCAAGGACGACCACCCGCCCGCGGGGCCCGCCTCCTGGCCGAAAGCCTTTATACTAGGTGCGTCCGTGGTGCCGGACGTGCCTCGCGCCGTCCAGCGCCGGCCCTCGCCGCGCAGAAGGAGGTGGCTCTGGTGAACCGTCGGCGATCCCTGAGCGGAGCGCTGTGCCGCATGCTTTTCGTGTTGGCGCTCCCGGTCCTGTCCGGTTGCGCGCAGCTGGTTAGCTATTCGGTGGAGCAGGACGAGGTCCAGGCCCACCTCGATACCCGGCTGGAAGCGCTGCGGGATGTGCGTCTGCAGAGCCCGCTAGCGGCCTTCGACTTCTCGGTGCGCACCGCCGATGTCACCCTGGGTCCGGAAGAGGCGCCGGACCGAATCCAGCTCGATATCCTGGGGCGTGCCGGCGTGGACCTGCTCATGGGGCAGGAGTCCGCGGGCGTGGCGCTGCGCCTGCGCGGCCTGCCGGATTATGACCATGAGGCCGGTGCGGTCTACGTCCGGGAGCTGGAACTGGTGACCAGCCGGGTGGAGTCGCGCTGGTTCAACGGCGAGGTGACGGAACTCGTCGATCCGGTGGTCGGCCTGGTCGGCGAACACCTGGAGCGGACCCCGGTCTACGAGATCGAGCGCGACAGCGCCACCGGGAGGGTCCTGGGTCGGGTCCCGGCGGAGGTGCGGGTCGAGCCGGGGCGGCTTGTGCTAAGGCCGCGCTAGACCGTGGCATTCACCCCCGAACAGAGGCAGGTCATCGAGCACCCGGGTGGGCACGCCCGGGTGAGCGCTGCGGCCGGGTCCGGCAAGACGGCGACCCTGGTGGCCCGGGTGATCGAGTTGCTGCGCCGCGGCGCGGACCCGGCACGAATCCGGGTCCTGATGTTCAACCGCTCGGCCCGGGAGGACTTCGAGCGTCGCTTGACGGTGGCCATCCGCGAGGCCGGCTCGCCGGCGCGGGTCTCGGTACAGACCTTCCATAGCGCGGGCTACCGGCTGCTCCAGCGGCTCGAGGCCGAGGGGGTGGTGCCACGGCGCCGGCTCGAGAGTGCCGACTGGGTCGCCCGCAAGCTGGCGCGCAATGCGCTGGAGGCCGCGCTGGAGGATCGGGACGAGGCGGAGGCGGTGGAAGACGATGCCGTCGATGCCTTCCTGGCCTTCGTCGACGTGGTCAAGGCCGATACCCGCGAGGCGTCCGTCATCCATGCCGAGGCCCCCGCCCTGCTGGGCACGTCGCTGCCGGGCCATTATCTCGAGGCCTACCGGCGCTTCGAGGCCCTGCGCGACGACCAGCAGCTGCGCCTTCTCAATGACTTGATCCACGAGCCAGTCCAGGCTCTGTTGGCCGACGAGGCCCTGGCCCGGCGCTTCCGGAATCATTTCGATCACGTCATCATCGACGAGTATCAGGACGTCAACGAGGCGCAGCAGCAGCTGATCCGCTGCATCGCCGGTGAGCGGGCTGCGGTGATGGTCGTCGGTGACCCGGATCAGTGCGTCTACCAGTGGCGCGGGGCGCGGCCGGAGTACATCGTGCGCCGTTTCGACGAGGACTTCCCCGGTGCCGCCAGCTACACCCTGCCGCACACCTTCCGTTTCGGCCACACCGTGGCGTTGCTGGGCAACCACTCGGTGGTGCGCAACCGACAGCGGGACGGCAAGCTCTGCCTGGCGGCGCCCGATAATCCGGCCACCGAGGTGCGCCGGTGCGTCGACAGTGACCCGGAGCTCTACCGGCGCATCCTCGCCGAGCATCGGGCCGCCGGGGGGAGCCTGAGTGAGGTGGCGGTTCTGGTCCGGCTCTATAGCCTGGCCGCGCCGCTGGAGCTGGAGCTGCTGGAGGCCGGCGTGCCGCTGCGTCTGGAGGGGCGCGCCGGGCTCTTCCAGCGTCGCGAGATCCGGGCGCTCCTCGGTTACCTGCGGTATGCCGCCGGAATGCTGCGCGAGCCGCTGCCCGATGGTGCCGGCCCGCGGGAGCTGCTGACCGAGATGCTGATGCTGCCGGTGGCCGGTCTGCGCCGGCCGGAGGCGCAGACGGTCGCGCACGGTTATGCCGATGCCCGCCTGCCGCTGACCCGCAGCCTCTCACTTGCCGCCGGGGATCTGCCCCGCTGGAAGGGGCGGCGGCTGCGCCAGCGGATGGCCTCTCTGGAAGCCCTGGGGGCATTCCGGCGCGACGATCCGGTGGCCGATGTCCTCGATGAGATCGTCACCGAGCTGTCGCTCTATGAGGCCATCGCCAGTGGTTCGCCCAGCGCCGAGACGGCCACCGACCGCACCATGATGGTCGACGCCCTGCGCCGTTTCGCCGCCAGTGGCGGTTGGGGACTGACCGAGTTCCTGGAGCGCTGCGACGAGCTCATCGCCCGCTCGGCGCAGTGGCAGGACGCGCCCCCCGAGCAGGCCGTGCGGGTGACCTCCATTCACCGGGCCAAGGGGCTGGAGTGGCCCGTGGTGATCGTCCCCGGGCTGGCGGAGGGGACCTTTCCCTACGGCGCCGGTGAGGCCACGGCGGCGGATCTGGAGGCCGAGCGGCGGCTGTTCTATGTGGCGGTGACCCGGGCTCAGCAGCGCCTTTACCTGGTGCATCCCCAGGATCCACGCCTGGAGCGGGCGCTGCAGCGTGGGCGGGCGGAGCAGTTCGATCCGAGCCGGGCGGTGGCCTCGCGCTTTCTCGCCGAGGCGCAGCCGGAGCGCTCCATCGCTGCCGGGGCGGCCCTGGATCGAGGAGAGGTGCCTGATAAGCGGCTGCGTACGCAGGTCGTTGGCGATTATCTGGCGGCCTTGCAAGCGCACGAGGTGGTCCTCGGCTGAATCCGTTTACGCCGCCGGGTGCAGTGCTTAGGCTCGGAGCGCGCCGGGGGTGAGCCGTTGTGGGGGAGAGACGTTGGCCAAGCGCACAGAGGGTGAGCAGGATCCGGTCCGCGGGCTGGCCGAGCGGCTGCAGCGCCGATACCACGAGCGCATCGCTGGCGAGCTGTTGCTGCCTACCCGTCCGGCGCGCACCGCGGCGCTGCCCAAGGAGCTGGCCACGGCCCTGGCCACAGCGCTGCGCCAGCGCGGTATCGAGCAGCTCTACAGCCATCAGCGCCAGGCGTGGGAGCGGATCCGCGTCGGGCGGCATACGGTGGTGGTCACCCCGACCGCCTCGGGCAAGACGCTCTGCTACAACCTGCCGGTCCTCCACGAGGCGCTGACCGGCGGTGGCAAGGCCCTCTACCTCTTTCCCACCAAGGCGCTGGCCCAGGATCAGGTGGCCGAGTTGCACGAGCTCAATCAGGCCGGCGGGCTGGGGCTGCGCGCCTTTACCTTCGACGGCGACACTCCGGGGGATGCCCGCAAGGCGGTGCGGACCAAGGGCGATATCGTCGTCTCCAATCCGGATATGCTCCACCAGGGAGTGCTGCCCCACCACACCAAGTGGGCGCAGCTGTTCGAGCAGCTGCGCTACGTGGTGGTGGACGAAGTGCACACCTATCGGGGAGTGTTCGGGTCCCACGTGGCCAATCTGTTCCGGCGGTTGCGGCGCATCTGCCGTTTCTACGGGGCTGATCCGGTCTTCATCTTCACCTCGGCGACCATCGCCAACCCGGGCGAGCTGGCCGGGCGGTTGATCGGTGAGTCAGGCGTCGAGGCCATCACCGAAAGCGGCGCCCCGGCCGGAGAGAAGCGGCTGCTGCTGTGGAACCCACCGGTGATCGACCCCGATCTGGGGATCCGTGCCTCGGCGCGCTCGCAGACCACCCGCATCGCGCGTCTGGCCGTGCGCAGTGGCCTGAAGAGCATCCTCTTTGCCCGCAGCCGGCTGATGGTCGAGGTGCTGACCAAGTATCTGAAGGACGTCTTCGACAAGGACCCGCGCCGGCCACCGCGGGTGGCCGCCTACCGAGGCGGTTACCTGCCCACCGAGCGCCGGCAGACCGAGCAGGCCCTGCGCGCCGGTGATATTGAGTGCGTGGTGGCCACTTCGGCGCTGGAGCTCGGGGTGGATATCGGCAGCCTCGACGTGGCGGTGCTCAACGGCTACCCAGGGACCATCGCCGGCACCTGGCAGCGGCTCGGCCGGGCCGGGCGGCGCAACCGCACCGCGCTGGGCATCGTCGTGGCCACCAGCGAGCCGCTGGATCAGTACATGGTCCGCAACCCGGACTTCTTCCTGGGTGCCTCGCCGGAGCACGCGCGCATCGACCCGGACCAGCTGCTGATCCTGCTCGATCACGTGCGCTGCGCCGCCTTCGAGCTCCCCTTTCGCCGCGGTGAGACCTTCGGCGGCGAGGATCTGGAGGAACTGCTCGATTACCTGGTCGAGCAGGGGGTGCTCCACCGCGAGGGTGAGCGTTGGCACTGGGTGGCGGACAGCTACCCGGCCAGCGAGGTCAGCCTGCGCTCGGTGGCCGACGGCAATTTCGTGGTCATCGACACCACCGACGGCGCCCAGCGGGTGATCGCCGAGGTGGACTACACCGCCGCACCGATGACGCTCTACGAGGGCGCCATCTATATGATCCAGGCGCGCCCCTACCAGGTGGAGCGTCTCGACTGGGACGGCCGCAAGGCCTACGTCCGGGAGACGCGGGCCGATTACTACACCGATGCCATCGACTACAGCCGGCTCAAGATCCTCGAGCGTTTCGAGGGCCAGCGCGGTGGCGATGCCGAGGCCGCCCACGGTGAGGTGCACCTGGTCCGGCGCATCGCCGGTTACAAGAAGATTCGCTATTACACCCACGAGAACATCGGCTTCGGGGAGATCGAACTCCCCGATCAGGAGATGCACACCACGGCGGCCTGGTGGACCATCGAGCCGGGTGCGCTGGAGCGGGCCTTCCAGACGCGCCACCGCGCGCTGGATGGGTTCCTCGGCGCGGCCTACGCCCTGCACCACGTGGCGGCGCTGCGCCTGATGTCCGAGCCCGGTGATCTGGGCCGTGCCGTGGGCGATGGGGACGCCGAGTGGTTCGCCGTCACCGGTCCACGCGGGCGCGGCCAGCTCCGGGATGCCAGCGGCGAGGTGCGCGGGGTTGAGGAGGCCGAGCGGTTCCAGCCGGCGGTCTTTCTCTACGACAACTACCCGGGGGGTGTGGGGCTCTCGGCGCCGCTGTTCGACCAGCGGGCCGCCGTGGTGGCCGATGCCCACGACCTGGTCCAGGGGTGCGCTTGCACCCACGGCTGTCCGGCCTGTGTGGGGCCGGTGCTGGCCTCAGAGGAGACCCGCGGGCAGTCGCCGCGGGCTGCGGCGCTGACGGTGCTGGAGCTGCTGATGGGCAGCGGCCCGGCCGCGGACCCGGATGCAAGCGGGGCCCTGCAATGAGCACGAACGATTCTTAGCGCCGCTGAACGGAGAAGAGGCGGAGACAGGATGGGCGAACACACCCCCATGCCGGAGTATCAAGCCGCGGAGTTGCAGACGTTGCTGGATCGCCAGCGCCAGGCCTTCGCCGCGGATCCGGCCCCTAGTCTGGCGGTGCGCCGGGGGCGACTGGATCGGCTGCGGCGGGCGGTGCTCGACCATCGGGAGGCGTTGACGGCGGCGCTGGACGAGGACTTCGGGGGGCGCTCGGTGGAGGAGTCGACCACCGTGGACCTGCTGCCGGCGCTGACCGGGATCCGCCACGCGCAGCGCCACCTGCGCCGCTGGATGCGTCCCCGCCGGCGCTGGCCCCACCCGCTCATGCAGCCGGCCTCGGCCTGGGTGCACGACCAGCCCTTGGGTGTGGTGGGCATCATGGTGCCGTGGAACTACCCGGTCTACCTGGCCCTGAGCCCGCTGACCGGGGCGCTGGCGGCGGGTAATCGGGTGCTGCTCAAGCTCTCCGAGCTGACGCCGGCGACCAACGCGGTGCTCGGCAGCGTGATTCGTCAGGCCTTCTCCGCCGAGGAGGTGGCCGTGGTTGAGGGTGGTGAGTCGGTGAGCCGGGCGTTCGCGGCGCTGCCTTTCGATCATCTGCTCTTTACTGGCTCCACCGCCGTGGGACGCCAGGTGATGGCCGCCGCGGCGGCCCACCTCACCCCGGTGACCCTGGAGTTGGGGGGCAAGTCGCCGGCGGTCGTCGATGGGGACGCCGATCTCGATACGGCGGCCGGGCGGATCGCCTACGGCAAGCTGCTCAATGCGGGCCAGACCTGCATTGCACCGGACTATGTGCTGTGCACGCCGGATCGGCGTGACGCCCTGGTGGACGCGTTGCGCCGGGCGGCTACGCGCCTCTATCCCGATCCGTTGCACAATCCCGACTACGCCGCTGTGATCACCCGTCAGCACCGCGAGCGTCTGGAGGCGCTGCTCACCGATGCCCGGGAGCAGGGTGCGGAGCTGGTGTCCATGGCCGAGGCGGTCAAAAACGCCCCAGAGTCGGGTCGTATGCCTCCCTGGCTGGTGCTGGATGCCCCGGCTTCCGCGCGGGTGCTGGAGGAGGAGATCTTCGGTCCGGTGCTGCCCGTGGTCACCGTGGCGGACCTGGAACAGGCGCTGGCCTACATCCGCGCGCGACCGCGCCCGCTGGCGCTCTACTACTTCGGGCACGATCGCCGCCGTCAGCAACAGGTGCTCGATCGTAGCCACTCCGGTGGGGTGTGTATCAACGACACCGTGCTCCATGTAGCCCAGGACAACCTGCCCTTCGGCGGTGTGGGGGCGTCGGGGATGGGGCGTTATCACGGCTTCGAAGGCTTCCGGACGTTCTCGAACGAGAAAGCGGTCCTGCGCAAGGGGCGGTGGAACAGCGCGCGCCTGGTCGAGCCGCCCTACGGGCGCAGGATTCACCGCTGGGTCCGGCGGCTGATGGTGCGCTGACCCCCGGCGGCGTCCGGCGTCCCCGCGTGGCGGGGTGATAGACTTCCGCCTTCACGAAGCCGCCGGAGTCCGTTCTTGCCCCTGCCTCCCCTCGAACTCGCGCTCGCTTCCCTGCTGGTGGCCATTGGCAGTCTGCTCCAGGGGGCCTTGGGCTTCGGGCTGGCGATCTTCGCTGCCCCGCTGCTGTTTCTCATCGACCCGGCCTTCATCCCTGGGCCGGTGCTCTTCGTGGCCATGGTCATCTCGGCGATCATCCTTTGGCGCAATCGGGCGGGGCTGGCCATCGGCGAACTCGGGGCCGCGGTGATCGGACGCATGCCGGGGATGGTGGCGGCCTTTGGGCTGCTTGCGGTGGCATCGCAGTGGATGCTGTCGCTGGTTCTCGGGGTGGCGGTGTTGTTGGGTGTGGTGGTCAGCCTGCTCCCCGGGGATATCCGCCCGACCCGCAACCGGCTTCTGGGGGCCGGGTTCCTCTCCGGTTTCATGGGTACGGCGACCTCGGTGGGCGGTCCGCCGATGGCACTGCTCTATCAGCACGCCCGGGGACCGCATATCCGGGCCAATTTGGGGGGGTATTTCCTGGTCGGCTCGGTGGTCTCGTTGCTGGGGATGGTCCTGCTGGGGTATTTCGGCCACGACGAACTCATGCTCTCCCTGGCTGTTACGCCGGCGGCGTTGCTGGGGCTGTGGATCTCTGGGTCGATCCTCCACTGGGTGGATGCCGGCCGGATTCGACCGATTCTCCTGATTCTGTGTACGCTGTCGGCTGTCGCGGTGATTGTCGACGGTGTACGCGCGCTGGGTTGAGTGCGAGGGCGGAATGGACGCGATGGCGTGGGGTGTGGTGCTTGCGGCTGCGGGGGTGTTCGCCCTGAAGGGCGTGCTGCTGCACACCGCGCGGCTATCCTTGAACCGGTTCGATGGCGGCGGGCTGTCCTCCCGGTGCCGGCCGGTCGGGCGACGGCGACCCTCTGGTGGAGGTGATGGGGCGCGATAAGCGACAGCAGGGAGTGGCGGGCTGGCCGGTCCCGATTGAGGCGATTGCCCATGCGGCCTTTGTCCACGACCACGAGTACCGCATCCTCGGCGCCAATGCCGCCTATCTGGAGCGGGCCGGCTGCCGGGCCGATGAGGCGCTGGGACGCTGCTACTGGGAGGTGTTCCCCGTGCGCGAGGGGCCGCTACCCCGCTGTGCCGCGGGGATGCGGGCCTTCGCAGCTGCGCGTTCCGCTGATGTCGCCCCGCAGGAGCCGTGCTGTGACCTTGTCCTGGACGCGGGCGAGATCCTGCAGTCGCGGGCCTACCCGGTGGTGGACGAGGCGGGTCGCTACGCCTACTCGCTGCACATCCTGGAGGATGTGACGGAGCGCGAGGCGGTCCGCGAGGCCCTGCACGAGCGCGACTGGCAGTACCACCAGTTGTTGGCCAGCACCGCAGAGGGGATCGTGATCGTCGATACGGAGGGTCGCATCCTCTATGCCAACGCGGCTGCGGGGCGGTTTCTCGGGCAGGATCCGCAGGCGCTGGTCGGGGCTTGGTTCGGCCAGGCGATTCCCCAGGGGGCGCCGCAGCAGGTCGAGCTGTTTGCCCCCGGGGGTGGCTTACGGACGGTGGAGATGGGCGCCCAGCCCATCGGTTGGGAAGGCAGGAGCGCGTGGGTGATCAACCTCCACGACGTCACCAACCGCGAATCGCTCCGTATGCTCTTCCAGGATCGCCTGGCCCGCACTCTGGAGGCGCTTCCGCCCTGGGCGCCCCTGGGGCTGGTGGTCATCGATGTCAACGACTTCCGGACGATCAACGACAGCTATGGCCACCAGGCCGGTGATGACGTGCTCAAACGGTTGGGTCAGCGGCTTAGCGAGGTCCATGTGCCCTCGCAACTGTGCGGCCCGGTGCAGGTCTCGCGGCTCGGCGGGGACGAGTTTGCCGTCGTTCTCCCCCGGTTGCGGACCGCCGGTGACGCCACCGAGCTGGCCCGTCGCTTCCTCGAGGTGACCGGGGCGCCGTTCGAGGTGCAGGGCCAGGAGGTGCCCATCCACCTGCGCGTGGGGGTCAGCAGCTATCCGGAGCCGGCCGCTTCCGCGGCGCAGCTCGTGCAGCAGGCCGATGCCGCCATGTACCAGGCCCGTCAGGAGGGCGTCAGTCTGCGCTTCTTCAGCGAGGAGCTGACGACCGAGGCCCGCGAGCGCCTGGAGCTCGGCTCGCAGTTGCGGCAGGCCATGGAGTCGAATGCGCTGGCGCTGCACTTCCAGCTGCAGACGGAGCTGAGCAGTGGCCGCTGGGTCGGGGCCGAGGCGCTGCTGCGCTGGGAGCATCCGGAGCGCGGTTGGGTCTCTCCGGCGCAGTTTGTGCCGGTTGCCGAGCGGGTGGGGCTTATTGGCGAGCTGGGCCGCTGGGTGCTGCGCCAGGCTTGCGAGCAGGCGCGGGCCTGGCGGGATGCCGGGTTGGCGTTCGGCCGCGTCGGCGTGAACGTCTCGGCACCGCAGCTCGTCGGCGGCGGCCTGGTCGACGATGTGGAGCATGCCCTGGCGCACGCCGGTGTCCCGCCCGAGGCGCTGGCGCTGGAGATCACCGAGAGCGTCCTGATGGAGCAGGATCGCACGGTGGTGGCCCAGCTCGAGGCCCTGCGCGCCCGGGGCGTGCTGATCGCCCTGGATGATTTTGGTACGGGGTACTCGTCGTTGAGCTACCTGCGCGGTCTGCCCATCGACCAGCTCAAGATCGATCGCTCCTTCGTGCGGGGCCTGCCGTCGGATGCGACCCAGATCAAGATCAACCGGGCAATCATCGATCTCGGCGTTAGCCTGGGGTTCTCGGTGCTCGCCGAGGGCATCGAGACCCGTGAGCAGCGCGATATCCTGCTGCATGAAGGTTGCCCGCTGGGCCAGGGGTTCTTCTTCGCGCGCCCGGAGCCGGCCGCACAGGTCACTCCCCGGCTCTTCGGCGCGGGGTAGATCGCCCGAGGCGGGCAGAGTGCGGCGGCGAAGGTCTGGTATCCTCGACGGCATGGTTGCGGATACTAGGGCGATCAACCGGCAGCACCAGCCACTCCCCGATCAGGGCCACCATTGGCTGTTCGGATACGGTTCCCTGATCTACAAGGCCGATTTCCCGTACTTCGAGTGCCGCCCGGCTGCTATCCACGGCTGGAAGCGCCGTTTCTGGCAGGGCTCCCACGATCACCGGGGTACGCCGGAGGCGCCCGGGCGGGTGGCCACCCTGATCGAAGCCCCGGGGGTGCGCTGTGTCGGCATGGCCTACCGGATCCCGCCCGAGGCCCTGGGACCGCTGGATCTGCGTGAGAAGAACGGCTATCTCCGCTTGACCACGCCGCTGCGGTTTCTAGATGGCGGCGAGGGTCGGGGGCTGGTCTACATCGCTACCGCGGATAACCCGGCGTTCCTCGGGCCTGCGCCGATTCCGGAGATGGCCCGGCAGATTGCCAGCTGCAGCGGTCCGAGCGGTCCCAACAGCGACTACCTGATCGAGCTGGCGCGGGCCCTGCGCGCCCTGGGCGAGGAGGATCGGCACGTGTTCGCCCTGGAGGAGGCCATCGAGGAGTTTTTTCCCCATTCAACCGGAGTCGTCCGCCCATGAGTGTCCTGAATCAGACGGTGGCGCTGGGCCCCCTTGTGCTCTCCATCGGACAGATCCTGCTTGTTCTGGCCTTGGCCGTCGCCCTGGTCGCCGGTGGCCTGGCCGCTCGGCGCAGCGGTGTGCGGGTCAGCGACAGCCTGTTCAGCTTGGTCCTGGTTGGGCTGGTGGGGGCGCGGCTGCTGTTCGTCGTCCACTACTGGGAGAGCTTCGACAGCCTCTGGGGGGTGGTGGATATCCGCGACGGCGGCTTCGATCCCCTCGGTGGTGTTGTCGCCGGTCTGGCCTACCTGGTCTGGCGTTTCTGGCGGGTTCCCCAGCAGCGCCGGGCCCTGACGACGGCGGTGGTCGCCGGCGGCATCGTCTGGGGAGTGACCGCGGGCCCGCTGCTGGTGATCGATCAGCAATCCCGATCGGCGCCGGAGGTAGCGGTGAGCACCCTGGAGGGCGAGCGCACGGATCTGCCCAGCCTGATCGATGAGACCGGCCAGCCCGTGGTGGTCAATCTATGGGCGACGTGGTGCCCGGCCTGCCAGCAGGAGAAGCCAGTCTTCGAGCAGGCGCAGGAACGCGAGGATGGCGTCAAGTTCGTCTTCGTCAACCAGGGCGAGGATGCCGGTCAGGTGCAGGGCTACCTGGAAGAGCATGCGCCATCGCTGGAGAACATCCTGATGGATCCGCACCAGCGCTGGAGTGATGCCACCGGCACCCGCGGTCTGCCCGCCACCTTCTTCTACGATGAACACGGCCAGTTGGTCGACTCCCACACCGGCCAGGTATCGAGCGCCTCGCTGGAACGGGGGCTGGAGCGCCTGCGTTGACTCGAGGGAGGGAAGCGAAGCAGTGAGCCTGTCCAAGCGGATCGACCGGCTCCGGGCCCAGGCCGGCGGGCGTCCGGCGGCGGTGTCGCCGGAGCAGCCGGCGACACCGGGGGTGCGCGAGCGCCTGGCGCGTGTCCAAACGCGACAGCGGCGCTCGGCGTCGCGAGCCGGTGGTCAGCGCCCCGGTGATCAGGCGGTGGCCGAGCAGCTTGGTGGTGCAGTGTGCGCGCCCGGGCTGGTCGAGGTCGAGCGCGTGGTTGGGCTGGAGACGGCCTACGGGCAGCAGCGGCTGCGATACCTCGATCAATGCCGCACCGAGACGGAAACGATCCCCCACGG
>NZ_NHSN01000023.1 GCF_016653405.1 Halorhodospira halophila | reverse complement strand
GTCGAGGTCGAGCGCGTGGTTGGGCTGGACCCGCAGCGGGCGCTGCTGCTGGATACGGAAACCACCGGGTTGGCGGGCGGGGCCGGCACCGTGGTGTTCCTGATCGGCGTCGGCAGTCTGGGGGGCGGCGGCCTGACAGTGCGCCACTGGCTGCTGACCGGGTTCAGCGGCGAGCCGGCGCTGCTGGCGAGGCTGGGCCAGGTGCTGGATGAGACGCAGGCACTGGTGACCTATAACGGGAAGTCCTTCGATGCCCCGTTGCTCAAGAGCCGTGCGCGGCTCCACGGGGTCGACTTGGGCCTGGACAACCGGGAGCACCTGGATCTGCTGCATCCGACACGGCGGATCTTCCGCAGCCGCTGGCCCAATTGCCGCCTGGCGACCGCTGAGCGCCGGCTCCTCGGTCACGAGCGGCTCGACGATCTGCCCGGTGCCGAGGCGCCGGCGGCCTGGCTCGATTTCCTACAACGGGGCGATCCGCGACAGCTGCCGGCCGTGGTGCGTCATAACAGCGACGATATCCTGGCCCTTGCGGCCCTCTGGGCGGCACTGGATCGGGTCTACTGCGAGGAGGGTAGAGCCCCGTGACGACGAACGCGCGGGTCTTCGCCGGTGGGCCGGGGGCGCTGCCGCCGGATCGCCATCCCACGGGCTTCTACAAGCAGGAGATTGCCGCCGCCTGCTGGTTGGGGCCGGAGGGCCTGGAAGGGGATCACCACGCCGACCGGCGCGTCCACGGTGGCCCCGAGCGGGCCGTCAATCACTATCCTGCCGAGCATCTGCCGTGGTGGTCGCAACGGTTCCCGACGGCGGCGCACCGCTTTGTTCCCGGGGCGTTCGGCGAGAACCTGTCCACCGAAGGGTGGCTGGAGGGCGATGTCGCCGTGGGGGATCGTTTCCGTCTCGGTGCGGCATTGATCGAGGTATCGCAGCCGCGGCTGCCCTGCTGGAAGGTGGATCGCCGGTTCGACGTCGAGCGCATGGCGCGGACCATGGTCGAGACCGGGCGGACCGGTTGGCTCTACCGGGTCATCGAGCCGGGTACGGTCGAGCCGGGGGCGGCCCTGGAGCGGTGCACGAGCCACCCGCAGCGGCTGACGATGGATGAACTCTGGGCGCTGCATCGCGAGCCGCAGGCGGATCCGGAGCGTATGGCCCTGGCCGCCGAGATGCCGGAGCTGGCGGCGGCGTGGCGCGATCGCTTCCAGCAGCGTGTGGTGTGGCTGCAGCGCCAGGGTCGCCTCTGATGCGCCCGAAGCCTTCGCCGTGCCGTAGTATCGGGTGCCGCGCGATGCGGTACACGGGCAAACGTTAGAACATAAGGAGCTTCCCGATGGTGGATCCCGCTCAGGCCCTGGGATGGCTGATCGAAGGCAATCAGCGGTTCATGGCCGATGCCCCCGGTGACCCCGACCGGTTCAATGCCGAGCGCCGCGGGCAACTCGTCCGCGGCCAGACCCCGTTTGCGGCGATCCTCTCCTGCGCCGACTCGCGGGTGCCCGCCGAGGTGGTCTTCGATCAAGGGCTCGGGGATCTGTTCGTGGTCCGGGTGGCCGGCAACATCGCTGCGCCCTCGCAGATGGGTAGCCTGGAGTTCGCTGCCGAGAAACTGGGCGTGCGCCTGGTGGTGGTCCTCGGCCACTCCTGCTGCGGGGCCATCGACGCCACCGTAGAGGCGCTGCGCGAACAGGTCGAGGCCCCCACCGAGGGGCTGCGCAAGATCCTCGACCGGGTGCGCCCGGCGGTGGAGCCGCTGTTTGCCGAGTCCCTCGATCCGCAGGAATTGGCCCGCGAGGCGGTGCGGGCCAACGTGCGCATGGCGGCACAGATGCTGCGCGAGGAGTCGCCGATCCTCGCCCGGCTGCGCGCCGAGCAGGGGTTGGCTGTGGTCGGTGCCGAATACGACCTGGCCTCCGGGGCGGTGCACTTCTTTGACGGGGTGGCCGAGACGGGGGCGCTGCCGCCACCTGAGCAGCGCTAACGCGGGCGCTGGCGGGTGCACTGCGGCCGCTGCATCGCTATCCTGAGCCGTTTTCGTTTTGGGCGACCTTGGAGGGGCTGGTGCAGGCGGATGCGGCATTGACGGATACCGGGGCGCTGCGCTTTGAGCGTATGGCGACGGATGGGGCGGCGCGCCGCGGACGACTGCATCTGCCGCGCGGGACCATCGAGACCCCGGCCTTCATGCCGGTGGGCACCTACGGCACGGTCAAGGGCATGACGCCGGAGGAGCTACGCGAGCTGGGCGCGGAGATCATCCTCGGCAACACCTTCCATCTGTGGCTGCGCCCCGGTACCGAAGTGGTCCACCTCCACGGCGATCTGCACGACTTCATGAACTGGCACCGGCCGATCCTCACCGACTCCGGCGGGTTTCAGGTCTACAGCCTCGGCGAACTGCGCAAGGTCACCGAGGAGGGGGTGCACTTTCGCTCACCGGTGGACGGCGCCCGGGTGTTCATGGGGCCGGAGGAGTCGATGGCCGTCCAGCGCGAGTTGGGCTCGGACATCGTCATGATCTTTGATGAGTGTCCCCCGTACCCGGCCGAGCGTCAGGCGGTGCAGCGTTCCATGGAGCTGTCGCTGCGCTGGGCGGCGCGCAGCCGCCGCGCCCATGGCGAATATCCGGCGGCGCTGTTCGGGATCGTCCAGGGCGGCATCTACCCCGAGCTGCGCCGGGCCTCGCTGGCGGGGCTGATGGACATCGGATTCGACGGGTACGCCATCGGCGGCCTGTCGGTGGGTGAGCCCCGCGAGGAGCGCGACGCCGTGCTCGAGGACCTGGAGCCGTGCCTGCCGGCCGACCGGCCGCGCTACCTGATGGGCGTGGGCAAGCCGGAGGATCTGGTCGAGTGCGTCCGGCGCGGTGTGGACATGTTCGACTGCGTGATCCCTACACGCAACGCACGCAACGGTTTCTTGTTCACCTCCGAGGGACTGGTAAGGCTGCGCAACAGCCGCTACCGCGCGGATACCACGCCGGTGGACCCGGTCTGCGACTGTTATACCTGCCGCAACTACTCGCGGGCCTATCTCAAGCACCTGGAGCGGTGCAACGAGATGCTCGGGGCTCGCCTGGCGACACTGCACAACCTCCACTACTACCAGCAGCTGATGGCCGGCCTGCGTGCGGCGATCCGCGACGGCGCACTGGCGGGCTTCGTGGACGATTTCTACGCGCGGCGTGGGCAAACGCCGCCGACCCTATGACATAATACGCCGCATCCGGGCCGCCGGAGGGCGGTGTCAATGCGCTAACCGACAGATTCTGAAGGGGGAATGCGCGCATGTTGATGGACTTCTTCATCTCGCCGGCCCACGCCCAGCAGGCAGGCGGCGGGGGCGATATGCTGTTTTTCCTGATCTTCACCGTCCTGCTGGTGGCGGTCTTCTACTTCCTGCTGATCCGCCCGCAGCGCCAGCGCATGAAACAGCATCAGCAGATGGTCGAGGGGCTGGCCGAGGGCGATGAGGTCGTGACCAGCGGGGGCGAGCTGGGTCGCATCACGCGCCTGGGCGAGGATTTCGTGCGTGTTGAGGTGGCCAAGGGTGTCGAGTGGAACGTCAAGCGCGATTTGATCGGCCACGTCCTGCCCAAGGGCACTTTGGACGAGGCCCGCGGCGGCAAGACCGACGCCCAGACCGAATCCACTGACTGAATACCATGGAGAGCGTTATGGACTTTCTAATCTCTGCCGCGCACGCCCAGCAGCAGCCGGAGGAGCCCAACGTCTGGTTCAGCATCATCCTGCTGGTGGGCATGATCGCCCTGTTCTACTTCCTGCTGATCCGCCCCCAGACCAAGCGGGCCAAGGAGCATCGGCAGATGGTCGAGGAGCTCTCCAAGGGCGACGAGGTGGTCACCAACGGTGGCACGCTGGGGCGCATCACCGAGGTGGGCGACACCTTTGCCACCATCGAGGTGGCCAATGGCGTGCAGCTGCAGATCCAGAAGAACGCCGTGGCCAATGTCATGCCCAAGGGCACCCTCAAGGAACAGGACAAGAAGGGCAAGTAGCTCTTGAACCGCTATCCGCTCTGGAAATACCTGCTGGTGGTCGCCGTCCTGGTGGTCGGCGGCCTCTTCGCGCTGCCCAACCTCTTCGGCGAGGACCCGTCGGTGGTGATCACCACCGGCGACGACGAGGTGCCAAGCGAGGAAGTCCAGTCCGATGTCCTCTCCTTCCTCGAGGAGGAAGGCTACAAGCCACTCTCGGCGGAGGTGCTGGAAGGGCAGTGGGTGCTGCGTTACGGCTCCACGGACGAGCAGATGCGGGCCTCGGATCTGATCTCCGCCAAGCTCGACCGGGACTACTCCGTTGCGATGACGCTCGTGCCGTCGACGCCGCAATGGCTCCGGGCCTTGGGAGCCGAGCCGATGTTCCTCGGGCTCGACCTGCGCGGTGGGGTGCACTTCCTGCTCCAAGTGGACATCGACGCCATGGTCGGCGAGACCATGGAGGGGCACCAGCAGGATATCCGGACCCTGTTCCGGGAGGAGCGGATCCGCTTCTCCGCGCTGGAGGTGACCGACGAGCAGCAGATCCGCATGGCCTTCGTGGACTCGGAGCTGCGCGAGCGGGCCCGCAGCGCGCTTGAGGAGCACATCGACGGGCTCGCCTACAGCGAGGAGACGAACGAAGACGCCTACCTCCTGATCGCCTCCATGGACGAGGAGGAGCTTCAGGAGATGAAGGACCTGGCGGTCCAGCAGAATATCACCACGCTGCGCAACCGGGTTGACGAGCTGGGCGTCGCCGAGCCGGTGGTCCAGCGCCAGGGGGCGGATCGGATCGTGGTCCAGCTGCCCGGCATCCAGGACCCGGGGCAGGCCAAGGAGATCCTCGGCGCCACGGCGACCCTGGAGTTCCGCTTTGTCGATCACGCCAACTTCCCTTTCACCGGCGACCCGGATGATCCGCCTGAGGGCGCAGAGGTCTTCCCGCAGCGGGATGGCGGCTACGTGGCCCTGGAGCGCCAGCGCATCCTCTCGGGGGATCGCATCATCGACGCCTCGTCGGGTTTTGATCAGGAGAGTGGTTCGCCGGAGGTGAACATCCGGCTATCGGGGACCGGCGGGCGCATCATGAGCCGCGCCACCCGGGATCGGGTCGGGGACCATATGGCCGTGCTCTTCCAGGAGCGGATCTCCGAGATCGAGATGGTCGACGGCGAGCCGGAGCGCGTGATCCGCGAGATCGAGGAGGTGATCTCCGTAGCGCGGATCCGTGAGGGGCTGGGGAGTCGCTTCCGGATTACGGGGCTGGACTCCAGCCAGGAGGCCAGCAATCTGGCCTTGCTGCTGCGTGCCGGTGCCCTGGCCGCCCCCATCGATATCGTCGAGGAACGAACCATCGGGCCCAGCCTCGGGGCGGAAAACGTCGAGCGCGGCTTCATGGCGGTGGTGATCGGCTTCCTGCTGGTGATCGCCTTCATGGCTCTCTACTACCGGACCTTCGGCCTGGTGGCCAACCTGGCCCTTTTAGGCAACCTGGTGATCATCGTCGCCGTGCTCTCTATGCTCCAGGCGACCCTGACGTTGCCGGGCATTGCCGGGATCGTGCTGACCGTGGGTATGGCGGTGGACGCCAATGTGCTCATTTTCCAGCGCATCCGTGAGGAGCTGAAGGCCGGCGCGCCGATCCAGACCGCCATCGATGCGGGCTACGGCAAGGCGCTGTCGACCATCGCCGACGCCAATGTCACCACGCTGATCGCCGCCCTGGTGCTGTTCCTCTTCGGCACGGGGCCGGTCCAGGGCTTCGCCGTGACGCTGGCCATCGGTCTGGCCACGTCGATGTTCACCGCCATTGTCGGCACGCGGGCCGTGATCAATCTGATCTACGGCGGGCGTAAGGTCTCGGAGCTCAAGATCTAGCCATGGAGATCTTCAAGAACGATCCCAACTTCGACTTCCTCGGCCGGCGCCGTATCGGCTTCGGGCTCTCGGCGGTGCTCCTGGTGCTCTCCATCGGCTCGCTGCTCTGGCAGGGGCTGAATCTGGGCATCGACTTCACCGGCGGGACCCTGGTCGAGGTCGGCTACGAGGAGTCCGTGGAGGTCGCCGAGGTCGAGGCGGCGCTGCAGGGGACCGATTATGCGGATGCCCAGGTTCTGCACTTCGGCTCGCCGCGCGAGATCATGGTGCGCATCCCGCCGATGGAGGATTTGGAACAGGCGGCGATCTCCCAGGAGATCCTGGCCAAGCTGCGCGAGGCCCACGACGGCGTCGAACTCCGGCGGGTCGAGTTCGTCGGCCCGCAGATTGGCCGTGAACTCACCGAGCAGGGCCTACTGGCGCTGCTCTACGCCCTCGGCGGTGTGCTGGTCTACGTGGCCTTCCGTTTCGAGTATCGCTTCGCCCTCGGCGCGGTGGCGGCGCTGGTCCACGATATCGTGCTCATCCTCGGGTTCTTCTCGCTCACCCGCCTGACCTTCGATCTGACCGTGCTGGCGGCGCTGCTGGCCACCGTCGGCTACTCGCTCAACGACACCATCGTGGTCTCCGACCGGATACGCGAGAACTTCCTGAAGGTTCGCAAGGGGACCACCGAGTACGTCATGAATCTGGCGATCAACCAGACCCTGTCGCGTACGCTGGTGACCTCGTTCACCACGCTGCTGGTAGTCGGGGCGCTGCTCTTCCTCGGTGGCGAGACCATCCATGGGTTCGCCATGGCGCTGCTCGTCGGTGTCCTGGTGGGTACTTACTCCTCGGTCTTCGTCGCCAGTGCCTCGTCGCTGGCGATGGGCGTGAGCAAGCAGGATCTCCTGCCGCCTGAGAAGGAGGGACAGGACCAGGAGGATCACGAATCGGCGATTCCCCCCGCCGAGCGCCCGTGACCGCTGCGCTCCCGGGGGCGCCCCCCGGGAGCCGGCGTGTGTCAGCCCTGCAACTTTCCCGCTGATTTCTGCGACGGCTCCGCGCTATGCTGTCCCCACACCCCCTGAGGATTGGGGAAAGTCAAGCAAGCGGGAGTCAAGCATGTCGATCTGCGATGGGTTCGTCGGCGCGGTCGGGAATACGCCGCTGATTCGCCTGCCGAGGCTGAGCGAGGAGACCGGCTGCGAGATCCTCGGCAAGGCTGAATTCATGAATCCGGGCGGGTCCGTCAAGGATCGGGCGGCGCTGGCGATCATCCAGGCCGCCGAGCGCAGCGGCGAGTTGCGCCCCGGCGGGACCGTAGTGGAGGGCACCGCCGGGAATACCGGGATCGGGCTTGCCCATATCTGTAACGCACGCGGCTATCGCTGCGTCATTGTCATCCCCGAGACGCAGAGCCAGGAGAAGATCGACCTGCTGCGCACCCTCGGTGCCGAGGTGCATACCGTACCCGCCGCCCCCTACCGTGATCCGGGCAACTACCAGAAGGTTGCCGGCCGCATGGCTGCAGAGATGGACAACGCGGTCTGGGCGAACCAGTTTGACAACACCGCCAACCGCCAGGGCCATTACCGCACCACCGGGCCGGAAATTTGGGCGCAGGCCGGTGGCCGGGTGGACGCCTTCGTGGCGGCTACCGGAACCGGCGGGACCCTGGCCGGGGTCTCTCGGGCGCTCAAGGAACGCGCGCCGGATACGCGCATCTACTTGGCCGACCCGGCGGGCAGCGCCCTCTATAGTTTCGTGCGCGAGGGTGAGCCATCCCCGTCGGCAGGCAATTCCATCACCGAGGGGATTGGCAGTAGCCGTGTAACAGCTAATCTTCAGGATACGGACATCGATGACGCGTTCTGCATACCGGATACCGAATCGGTGCCGATGGTCTACCGGCTCCTGAGGGAAGAGGGGCTGTTCCTGGGCAGCTCGTCGGGGGTCAATGTCTGCGGGGCGATCCGCGCCGCCGAGGAGCTCGGTCCCGGGCACACGGTGGTGACGATCCTCTGTGATGGAGGGGGCCGCTATTACTCGAGACTCTTCAACGAGGCCTGGCTGGCGGAGCGGGGACTCGCCTGAACCCCTCCGCTGCCGTGGTTCGGTCGCCGCCCGGTCTCGTCCGGGGGCATGGCCAGTCGACCCCGCCGGCGGTTTGCGCCGGGCGCCGCCTTTCTTCCGGAACATTCGTGCGCATTTTTGCGTCCAATCAAACGGAGCCGCCTTCGTTCTTTCGCGACTTCACCTCAAGACTCCGTGAGGGGGGTGCTGCATATGGATACCGCCGAAGACCTGATTGCCCGCTACGCTCGCAGCTACGAACGCCGCCAGGAGCAGCAGCTGACCCTGGCCGAGTATCTGGAACTCTGCCGGGACGACCCGATGGCCTACGCCTCCCCGGCCGAGCGGCTGGTAGCGGCGATCGGTGAGCCGCAGGTCTACGACACCTCGAAGGATGAGCGACTGGGGCGCATCTTCCTCAACCGCACCCTGAAGATCTATCCGGCCTTCGAGGACTTCTACGGCATGGAGGAGACCATCGAGCGGCTGGTCGGTTTCCTCAACTACGCGGCCCAGGGGCTGGAGGAGCGCAAGCAGATCCTCTATCTCCTCGGTCCGGTCGGCGGTGGCAAGTCCTCGCTGGCCGAGCGGCTCAAGCAGCTGATGGAGCGCTACCCGGTCTACGTCCTCAAGGCCAGCGAGGAGATCAGCCCGATTTTTGAGAGCCCGCTGGGGCTCTTCGATCCGGACCAGCACGGCCCGGAGCTGGAGGAGCGCTTCGGCATCCCGCGGCGCAAGCTCAGCGGGCTGCTCTCGCCCTGGGCGGTCAAGCGCCTCGACGAGTTCGGCGGCGATCTCAACCGCTTCCGGGTGGTTCGCGTCTATCCGTCCAAGCTGCGGCAGATCGCGGTGGCCAAGACAGAGCCCGGCGACGAGAACAACCAGGACATCTCCTCGCTGGTGGGCAAGGTGGACATCCGCAAGCTGGAGCTCTACAGCCAGAACGATACGGATGCCTACAGCTACTCCGGCGGCCTCAACCGCGCCAACCAGGGCATCCTTGAGTTCGTGGAGATGTTCAAGGCGCCGATCAAGATGCTCCATCCGCTGCTCACGGCCACCCAGGAGGGCAACTACGTCGGCTCCGAGAACATCGGTGCAATCCCGTTCCACGGCCTGGTCATGGCGCACTCCAACGAGTCGGAGTGGCAGAGCTTCCGCAACAACAAGAACAACGAAGCGTTCCTCGACCGGATCTCGGTAATCAAGGTGCCGTACTGCCTGCGCGTCTCCGAGGAGCGGCAGATCTACGACAAGCTGATCCGGGAGAGCGAGCTCGCCGACGCGCCCTGCGCGCCGTGGACCCTGGAGATCATGGCGCGGTTCTCGGTGCTCACCCGGCTCAAGGAGCACGAGAACTCCAGCCTCTACTCGAAGATGCGGATCTACGACGGCGAGAGCCTCAAGGAGACGGATCCCAAGGCGAAGTCGATGCAGGAGTACCGGGACCAGGCCGGGGTCAACGAAGGGATGGACGGGATCTCGACGCGCTTCGCCTTCAAGGTCCTCTCGCAGACCTTCAACTACGAGACCGAGGAAGTGGCCGCTGACCCGGTCCACCTGCTGTACCTGCTCGAGCAGAACATCAAGCGCGAGCAGTTCCCGGAGGAGACCGAGCGCAAGTACCTGGAGATCATCAAGGCCGAGTTGGCCCCGCGGTATGCGGAGTTCATCGGCAACGAGATCCAGAAGGCGTATTTGGAGTCCTACGATGATTTCGGTCAGAACCTCTTCGAGCGCTACGTGGGGTATGCCGATGCCTGGATCGAGGACCAGGACTTCAAAGATCCCGACACCGGGCAGCTGATGGACCGCCAGGCGCTGAACCAGGAGCTGACTAAGATCGAGAAGCCGGCGGGCATCGCCAATCCGAAGGACTTCCGCAATGAGGTGGTCAAGTTCGCGCTGCGTGCCAAGGCGCAGCAGGGCGGGCAGATGCCGAGCTGGACCTCCTACGAGAAGATCCGCGAGGTCATCGAGAAGCGGATGTTCAGTCAGGTGGAGGATCTGCTGCCGGTGATCAGCTTTACCACCAAGGGCGACTCGGAGACGGAGCGCAAGCACAGCGAGTTCGTCCGGCGGATGGTCGAGCGGGGCTACACCGAGCGCCAGGTGAGACGCCTGGTGGAGTGGTACATGCGCGTCAAGCAGGCCGGCTGATCCGGCAAGAAGGGGGGTGCGTCCTTGGTCAATATCATCGACCGGCGCCGCAATCCGAAGGGCAAGAGCCTGGCCAACCGCCAGCGTTTCCTCAGACGGGCCAAGCGCCAGGTGCTGGATGCCGTCAACGAGGCTTCCGGCCGGCGCAAGGTGACCGACGTGGCCGGTGGGGAGCAGATCACCATCCCCGCCGACGGCCTCCACGAGCCGAGCTTTCGCAAGGCCGCCGACCGCGGGGTGCGCGAGCACGTGGTTCCCGGCAACAAGGAGTACGTGGTCGGCGATACCATTCCGCGCCCCGAAGGGCAGGGCAGTGGTGGCGGGCGCGAGGGTAGCCCCGACGGCGAGGGGGAAGACGAGTTCACCTTTGCTGTCAGCCGCGACGAGTTCCTCGACCTCTTCTTCGAGGGCCTGGAGTTGCCGGATCTGGTCAAGCGCCAGGTCAAGAAGACCGAGCAGTACACCCAGCAGCGCGCGGGCTATTCGGTCAGCGGCTCCCCCTCGAACCTCAACGTCGAGCGGACCATGCGCAACTCCCTGTCACGGCGCATTGCCCTGCGCCGCCCCAAGGGGGAGGATCTGCAGGCCCTGGACGAGGAGATTGATCGTCTGGAGCGCTCCGGTGCCGAGCCGGAGCGGCTGCGCGAACTCATTGAGCTCCGCCGAAGCAAACAGGAGCGGTCCCGGGCGATCCCCTACATCGATCCGGTCGACATCCGCTATAACCGCTTTGACCACGTTCCGCAGCCGATCTCCCAGGCGGTGATGTTCTGCCTGATGGACGTCTCCGGCTCAATGACCGAGGACATGAAGGATCTTGCCAAGCGGTTCTTCATGCTCCTCTACCTCTTCCTCGAGCGCCGTTACCGCCATGTGGATATCGTCTTCATCCGCCATACCCACATCGCGCAGGAGGTCGACGAGGACACCTTCTTCTACTCCCGCGAGACTGGGGGGACGTTGGTCTCGCCGGCGCTGACGATGATGCGTGACATCATCGAGGACCGTTATCCCGTCAACGACTGGAACATCTACGGGGCGCAGGCCTCGGACGGGGATAACACCCCCGCGGACAACCCGGCCACCACCCGGCTGATGGCCGACGGGATCCTTCCCCTGTGCCAGTACTTCGCCTACATCGAGGTGGGTGGCGGGCAGGCCTTCCATGTCCCGTCGGACCTGTGGCGGGCCTACGACCGGCTGGCCCGCGGGGAGTCGCCCCTGGCCATGCGCCGGGTGCAGACCCGCGGAGACATCTTCCCGGTGTTCCGGGACCTCTTCACGCCGGCTGAACTGAAGGCTTGAACCCTGAGCGCTGAACCTTGACCCCCTGAACCCTCAGAGACTGGAGAGGATCCCGATGGCATCGAATGCGGCGGTTCAGCAAAAACCCCTGTTCACCGGCCTCGACTGGGATTACCGCGATGTGATGCGCGTCTACGACGCCATCGAGCGGATTGCCCGCGAGGAGCTCAAGCTCGACATCTATCCCAACCAGATCGAGGTCATCAGCTCCGAGCAGATGCTCGACGCCTACGCCTCGATGGGGATGCCGCTGTTTTATCGGCATTGGTCCTTCGGCAAGCACTTCGCCCGGGACGAAATGCTCTATCGCAAGGGCTACACCGGGCTCGCCTACGAGATCGTTATCAACTCGAAGCCGTGTATCTCCTACATCATGGAGGAGAACACGCTCACCATGCAGACGCTGGTGGTGGCCCACGCCGCCTTCGGCCACAACCACTTTTTCAAGAACAACCGCCTCTTTCGGGAGTGGACCGACGCCGAGGGCATTCTCGACTACCTGGATTTCGCCAAGGGCTACATCGCCGAGTGCGAGGAGCGCTACGGGGTGCAGGCGGTCGAGCGGGTGCTCGACGCCGCCCACGCCCTGATGAGCCAGGGGGTGCACCGCTACCCCAAGCCGCAGACGCGTAGCCTGCGCGAGGAGCGCGACCGCGAGATCGAGCGGATTCGCTACGAGGAGCAGACCTACAACGATCTCTGGCGCACCGTGCCCACGGATCCGGACGGCGAGCTGCCCGGCGGCGCGGACCCGGTGGAGCTGCGTATGCAGCGGCTGGGGCTGCCGGAGGAGAACCTCCTGTACTTCCTCGAAAAGCGCGCGCCGCGCCTGGAGCACTGGCAGAGGGAGGTGCTGCGCATCGTGCGCAATGTGGCGCAGTACTTCTATCCGCAGAAGCAGACCAAGGTGATGAACGAGGGCTGCGCCACGGCAGTGCACTACTACATCATGAACCGGCTCCACGAGAACGGGCAGTTGACCGACGGCGCCTTTCTGGAGTTCCTGCACAGCCACACCAGCGTGGTCTTCCAGCCGGAGTTCGACGATCCGCGCTACTCGGGCATCAATCCCTACGCTCTCGGGTTCGCCATTCTGGAGGATCTCCGGCGCATGGCCACCGATCCCACCGACGAGGACCGGCGCTGGTTCCCGGAGGTGGCCGGCAGCGGGGACTGGCTCGGTGTCTGGCACCACGCCTGGCAGGAGTACCGCGACGAGAGCTTCATCCTGCAGTTCCTCAGCCCCCGGGTCATCCGCGATTTCCGTCTCTTCCGGGTCCACGACGACGCCGACGAGCCCGAGTTGGTGGTCGACGCGATCCACGACGATGCCGGCTACCGGGCGGTGCGGCGCTCACTGGCGCAGCGCCACGACGTGGCCCGGCTGGAACCGGATATCCAGGTGGTGGACGTGGATCTGGCCGGGGACCGGACCCTGGTGCTCGAGCACCGGGTCAGCGACGGGGTCATCCTGGACAAGGGCGAGGCCACGGCGGTGCTGCGGCACCTGGCCAACCTCTGGGGCTACGATGTGAAGCTCTACGAGGTGGACCCGGAGACGGAACGGGTGATCAACGAGTTTCCCCAGATGTCCCCCGCGGATCCGGTGGCCTGAAGGGCGGCGGACGCCGATTGGGGCGGCTGCGGCGGGGTGGTATGCTCAGGGCAAAGCTTTTGACAGTGCAGGAGTAACGCATGCGGCGAACCCTACTCAGTGGATTCACGGCGGCGGCGCTGGTTCTCGGAGCCGGGGCCGCGCACGCCACCGGCGGGATCATGGGCATCTCCGGCGGTGCGAATCTCTGGTTCCACGACCCGGAAGGGGAGATTCTTGGCGAAGACGTCGAGGGGGATGACATCGACCTCGACAGCGATCGGGACTGGAACCTCTGGTTCGAGTGGGATCACATCCTCCCCGGTGTGCCCAGCGTCCGCTTGGAGCGGACCCATCTCGAGCAGGACGGGACCGGGAGCACCGTGGTCAACCTCGACCACACGGACCTGACCCTGTTCTGGTCGCCGCTGCCGCTGCCGATGGTGGACATCGATGTGGGTGTCACCGCGCGCCACTTCGATGGTGAGGTGCGTGCCGCGAATGCGGGGGTGGACACCTCGCTCTCCGGCACCCTGCCGATGTTCTTCGGCCGGGTGGGTGTGGATATCCCCGGCTCGCGGATCGGTTTCGAGGGCTCTTTGCAGACGCTGCCGGTGGGGGATCATTCGATCACGGACTTCCGCGCCCACTTGGTCTACCGGCGCTGGTACACGGGGGCGATGCTTGGCTATCGGGAGTTCTCGGTGGACATGGACGACTTCAGTGACGTGACCCTGGACGTGGACTTCAGCGGACCGTACGCCGGCGCCTTCCTGCGTTTCTAGGCCGGATGCCGACGCAATAAAAGACCCGGGGCAGCGCGGGGCCGCCCCGGGTCTTCTGACACGGCCGCAGCCGGATCAGGCCGCCGAGCGGGCCCGCCCCAGTCGCGCCTCCAGATCGTCGGCACCGCCGACCAGACGCCCGTCGATCAACACCTGCGGCACTGTGCCCGAGCCGGTGGCTGCCCGTACCGAGCGGGTGGTGATGCCCTCGCCGAGGCAGATCTCCTCATAGTCGTAGCCGTGCTCCTCAAGCAGCGCCTTGGCGCGGGAACAGTGCGGACACCCCGGTTTGCTGAACAGGGTCACAAAAGACGGGTGTGGTGCATCCGGGTTGATGTGGCGCAGCATGGTGTCGGCGTCGGAGACTTCGAACGGGTCGCCGGGCTTCTCCGGCTCGACGAACATCTTCTCGATGACGCCGTCGCGGACCAGCATCGCGTAGCGCCAGGAGCGCTTGCCGAAGCCCAGGTCGTTCTTGTCCACCAGCATGCCCATGCCTTCGGTGAACTCCCCGTTGCCGTCGGGGATGAAGGTGACGTTCTCGGCGTGCTGATCCCGCCGCCACTCCTCCATCACGAACGCGTCGTTGACCGAAAGGCAGACGATGTCATCTACGCCGTTGTCCCAGAGCACCGGCGCCAGCTCGTTGTAGCGCGGCAGGTGGGTGGAGGAGCAGGTCGGAGTGAAAGCCCCCGGCAGGGCGAACACCACCACCGTTTTGCCCTTGAACAGCTCGTCGGTCTTGACGTCCTGCCACTCGCCGTTTACGCGGGTCCGGAAGGTGACACGCGGGACAGGCTGTCCTTCCATCGGGTGCGACATCGTTGCCTCCTTGGTTCTGGAATAAGAACAGATCAAAACTATCCATATTCTGTCGGCAGCGGTCCGGGCGTTGCAATAAGAAAAACTGATACAAGATGCCTCAAGTCCTGATACGCGCCGTATGGGGGGGGGGCTGCACGGTTTGCGACGGTGTCCGCCGGAGAGGGATTCGGTGCCGCTATCCCGGAACCATCCACCCCGGGATGCTGTCAGCCGGGGTAAGGCCGTTGCGACGGTTTCAACGCACCGAACCCGTTTGATGAGGAGTTGTATATGTTCCGCAAGACTGCCGCTTCCGCGATTGTGCTGATGCTCGCCACCTCGGGGGCCTACGCCCAGATGGCTCCGGAGGGCGGCCAGGGCATGCAGCCGCAGATGTCCGAGGGCCAGCAGCGCATGCAGGAGATCCAGCAGCAGCTGGGTCAGATGCAGCAGGACACCCTCGAGTCCAACCCGGAGCTGGAAGAGCGCGCCGAGGAGCTGGACGACCGGCTGCTGGATCAGATGGAGGACATGGGCTACGACAACGTCCGCCAGGACATCGAGCGCTTGGAGGAGACCATGGAGGCCATGCACTCCGGCGAGATGTCCCGGGAAGAGGTCCAGCAGCGCATGCAGGAGGATCAGGAGATCCACATGGAGCTGCAGCAGGCCCAGCAGGAGGCCATGCAGGATGAGGACTTCGTCCAGCCGTGGCAGGAGGATCGCCAGCAGCTGGAGCAGGACCTGATCGACACCATGTATGACGAGAACCCCGAGGCCGAGGCCCTGATGCAGGAGATGGAGGAGCTGCAGGCCGAGATGCAGCAGGGCATGGGGGGCCAGCAGCAACGGATGCCCCAAGGGGAGATGCCCCAGTAAAACGGTATCTCGGGGAAACAGGTGCGCCGTCGTCGTCGAGTGCTACCATGGACGAGCGCGGGGGCGACCGGGCCGCTTCCGTGGTGGGAATAGCTAAGGGAGTTCACCAATGATTCGCACGACGACAGCGGCGCTCCTGGCGCTGCTCATTGCCGCAGCCCCGCTGCAGGCCCCGCTGGCTCAGGGGGGCGAGCAACAGGCCCCCGGGGCCCAAGACGCGGAATTGATGGAGGCGCAGCAGCGGCTCCAGGAGCTGCAGCGGCAGCTGGGGCAGATCCAGCAGGAGACCTTCGAGGCCAGCGACCACCTTCAGGAGAAGCAGCGTCGCCTGGAGGAGCGCGCCACGGCCAAAATGGAGGATCTTGGCTACGATCCCGAGCGCCACTACGCGCGCATGCAGGAGATCTACGAGCGCTTCGAGGCCGGGGACGTCTCCCAAGAGGAGCAGCAGGAGCTGGCCGAGGAGTTCCACGAAGCGCAGATGCAGCTCCAGCAGGAGCAGCAGGAAGCCATGCGCGACGACGATTTCCGCGAAAGCATGGAGCGCGACATGCGCGAGTTCCAAGAGGATCTGCTCGCGGCCATGGAGGAAGACTACCCCGAGACGGCCGAACTCATGTCAGAACTCGAGGAGCTCCAGCGGCGCGTTCAGGAAGGCATGCAGCAGCAGGTCCCGGAAGGCCTGGAGTAAGGGGAGCAACGCTCCCGGGATGAGTGGGCGGGGTGACCAGCGTGGTCATCCCGCCTTTTTTCAGCAGCCAAGGCGGTGCCGAGGCCGCCCCGGAGGGAATGATGGGCTTGCTGATGGATGGGCAATGGACGCAGGAGTCGTACAAGCGGGACGAGACCGGCCGCTTTCAGCGCGACGTGAGTCGGTTTCGGGACTGGATCGAGCCAGGCGGGCGTTTCGCGCCGGAGGCGGGCCGCTACCATCTGTATGTCTCCCTGGCTTGCCCCTGGGCGCATCGGGTGCTCGTCGCCCGTCGGCTGAAGGGTCTCGAGCCGGTGATCTCGGTCTCGGTGGTGCACCCGCTGATGCTGGAGAATGGCTGGGAGCTGAGCGACGACTTCCCTGGTGCCACCGGCGACCCGATCCACCGGGCGGACTACCTCCATCAGGTCTACACCGCCGCCGAGCCTCGCGCCAATGGCCGGGTGACCGTGCCGGCACTGTGGGACTGCCGGGAGGGCACGCTGGTCAACAACGAGTCCCGGGACCTGCTTCGCATGTTCGATCACCGCTTCGAGGCGCTGGCCGGTAACGACGTGGATCTGGCCCCGGCGGATCGCATCGAGGCCGTGGATGCGGCCATCGACGCCATCTACCAGCCCATCAACAATGGCGTCTACCGCTGCGGCTTCGCCGGTAGCCAGCAGGCCTACGAAGAGGCCGCCGATGCCCTTTACGCGGCCCTGGACCACTGGGAGGAGGTGCTGGGCCGGCAGCGCTATCTTTGCGGGGACCGGCTCACGGAGGCGGACATCTGTCTGTACACGACGCTGATCCGTTTCGACGCCGTCTATGCCGTGCACTTCAAGTGCTCGCAGCGCCAGATCCGTGAATACCCGAACCTGATGGGCTACCTGCGTGAGCTCTACCAGATGCCGGCGTTCGGCGAGACCACGGATTTCGACCACATCCGCCACCATTACTACCGGAGCCACGCCTTTCTCAATCCCACCGGCCTGGTGGCGCGCATGCCGCGGTTGGATCTGGACGCCCCCCACGGCCGAGAGGCGGTGTAGCCGAGCCGTAGTCCGGCCGGAGGACGCAAAAAAGCCCCGGGTGCTCGCGCACCGCGGGGCTTGCTGCGTTTCCGTCCCCGACGGCCATCGGCCGACGGCCATCGGCCGACGGGGATCGGCGTCCGGGGGGCGCGCCTTACAACCGCTCGATGGCCAGGGCCACCCCCTGGCCGCCGCCGATACACATGGTGACCACGCCCTTGTCCACACCGTCGCGCTGCATGGCGTGGATCAGTCGGGTGGTGAGCACCGCGCCGGTGGCGCCGATCGGGTGGCCGTGTGCCACCGCGCCGCCCTCGACGTTAACCCGCTCCGGATCGAGACCCAGGTCCCGGGTGACGGCGATGGCGATGGCCGCGAAGGCCTCGTTGATCTCCCAGCGCCCCACCTCATCGGTGGACCAGCCGGCGCGCTGCAGGCACTGCCTGACCGCCGGTACCGGGCCGATCCCGAACATCCCCGGCTCGACCCCGCCGACGCCGTAGGCCACCAGCCGCGCTGCCGGCGTGAGTCCGTGCTGACGGGCGGCTTCCTCCTCGGCGACCACCATGGCCGCGGCCCCGGTGTTGACGCCAGGGGCGTTGCCGGCGGTGATGGTGCCCTCCTTGCGGAAGGCCGGGCGCAGCTTCTGCAGGCCCTCGAGGGTGGTGTCACCGCGGTTGTGCTCATCGGTCTCGAAGCGCGTGGGCCCCTTGCGGCCGGGCACGTCCACCGGGGTGATCTCCGCCTCGAAGTGGCCGGCGGACTGGGCGGTGCTGAAGCGTTGCTGCGAACGCAGGGCCCATTCGTCCTGTTCCTGCCGGGTGATCTGATACTGCTCGGCCAGATCCTCGGTATGCCAGCCCGAGTGCTGGTCGGAGAAGGCGTCGTTCAGGCCGTCGCTGAGCACGGCGTCGAGGATCTGCTGGTGGCCGAGGCGGTAGCCGTAGCGGCCCTGCATCAGCAGGTAGGGGGCGCGGTCCATGTTCTCCATGCCGCCAGCGACAGCGGTTTCGGCGAAGCCGAGTGCCACCTCCTGGAAGGCGTTGGCGATGGCCTGGGCGCCGGAGCCGCAGACGCGGTTGACCGTCAGCGCCGGCGTCTCGGCGGGGACACCGCCATTGATCGAGGCCTGGCGGGCCGGGTTCATCTTGCAGCCGGCCTGGATCACGTTGCCCATGACCACGGTATCCACGGCCGCCGGGTCGAGGCCGGAGCGTTCCAGTGTCCCGCGGATGGCAGTGGCACCGAGATCCGGTGCGGGGACGGTCTTGAGGGCCCCGCCGAACGTCCCGATGGGTGTGCGAGTGGGCGAGCAGATGACGACTCGACGCTGGGACATGATGCCTCCTTTCTCGATCGCGTTGGTCCTAAAGGAATAGGTTGGGGTCAACGGTGTTGCCGTTGAGGATGACGCTCAGGTGCAGATGAGGCCCGGTCACCCGTCCGGTCTCCCCGACGGTTCCGATTGCCTCGCCACGCTCTACCCACTGGCCCTTTTCGACGTCCATCTCGTCCAGGTGGCAGTACATGGTGACCAGGCCGGCGCCGTGGTCGATGAACACGGTCTTGCCGTTGAAGTAGTAGTCTCCGGTCTGCACCACGCGGCCGGACTCGGCCGCCTCGATGGGCGTACCGGTGGGGGCGGCCATGTCGAGGCCATTGTGCGGATTGCGGGGTTGGCCGTTGAGAAAACGCCGCAGCCCGAACGTGGCCGAAACCCGGTGCTCTGCGACCGGGGTGTGCAGGTGCAGCCGCGGCTGGGTGTCGACCTCGCGGCTGCGAAAGGCGGCGCGGATCTCGCGCTGTTCGGCCCAGATGCGCTCCAGCGTCTCCTCGGGGGGTGTGACCATGTCTTCGTCGTCGATGGTCAGGTGCTGCTCCTCGTAGTCGATGGGCTCGACTTCGAAGGTGTGCGGGGTCCCATCCACCTTGAGGGTGTGGGTTCCGGGGTCGGCGTCCAGGCCGATCCCCACCACCGCCTGCCAGCCTTCCGGCGTGGAGCGCACCATCACCGGCTCGTCGTCATAGCGTACATCGCCCGGCCGCCTATCGGTCTCCAGATTAACCCGTGCCACGCCGCCGGGGACGGGCCAGTCGGGCAATGGGGCGGCATGCAGCGCAGAGGCCAGCAGCAGCCCGACCGCGGCGGCGAGTGCCGTGACTGCTTTTCCGACGCGGGGGAGCAAGGATTCAGTCGGCATCGGGCAACGGGTCCTCCGTGGTGCGTCTGGCTTCGACCCGACAGTCTAGCGCCCCGTGCGCCAGGCGGGCACGGATGCGCTCGCCCACCTCCACGGCTTCGGCCTGGCGCAGGATGGCGCCGTCCTGCACCCGCTGCACCACCGCGTAGCCGCGCTCCAGCGTGGCAAGAGGGCTGACCGCGTGCAGGGCACGGGAGGCGGTGCCGAGGCGCTGCTGCGAGGCCTCCAGCCGGCCACGCACGGACTGACGCAGCCGCTGCGCCAGCTCTTCGATCCGCCGGCGCTCGTGGGCCGTGCGCCGGCGTGGATCCTGGACCTGAAGCCGCTGCCTGGCGGTTTCAAGCCGTGCACCCCGCATCTCGAGGGCCTGTCGGCCCAGGCGGTGTAGCCGACTCTCCAGCTCGTCGAGGCGTTGCGCCCGGTCGCGCAGCCGCCGTCCCGGGTGCTGTGCTGCCAGCCGGCGCTGGAGCGCCGCCAGCTGTTCGGCGTCGCGGCCGAGGCGCCTTCGCGCGGCGGTCTCCAGGCGGTGGCCGATGCGCTCGAGTCGCTCCTGCCAGGCGTGCCGGTCCGGTGACAGGGTCTCGGCGGCGGCCGAGGGGGTCGGCGCGCGCAGGTCCGCCGCCAGGTCGGCGATGGTGACATCCACCTCGTGGCCCACCGCACTGACGACCGGGATCGGACAGGCGCGGATCGCCCGGGCCACCGACTCTTCATTGAAGGGCCAGAGATCTTCCAGCGAGCCGCCGCCCCGGGTCAGCAGCAGGGTATCGACCTCGCACCGGCGGCCGGCGAGTTCCAGGGCCCGGACGATGGCCGGTGCGGCGGCATCGCCCTGGACCGGTACCGGGTAGACCAGCACCGGCAGCGCCGGGAAGCGCCGTTGCAGCACCTGCAGCACATCGCGGATGGCGGCGCCGGTCGGCGAGGTGATGACCCCGAGCCGGCGCGGCAGGCAGGGCAGGGGGCGCTTGCTTGCCGCGTCGAACAATCCCTCGGCGCCCAGGCGCTGCTTGAGCGCTTCGAAGGCGCGCTGCAGGGCCCCCTCGCCGGCCGGCTCGAGGTGCTCGATGACCAGCTGAAACTCGCCGCGGGCGGGATAGAGGCTGGCCTTGGCGCGGACGCGGATCTGGTCGCCGTCGGCGGGCCGGTGCCGAAGCGCCGAGGCGCGGCCGCGGAACAGCGCACAGCGGACCTGGGCACTGGCATCCTTAAGCGTGAAATACAGGTGCCCGGATGAGGGCCGGGCCAGGTTCGAGATTTCGCCCTCGACCCAGATGGACGGCAGGACCGTCTCGAGCATGCCCCGCACCTCCTGGTTGAGCTGCGAGGGGCTGTAGACGGCGATATCGTCGCTGCGGCGCTCCATACTCGGCGGCGGCTCGCTCCAGTTGGCTGATTACAACCTACACGCCGCTATCGCCCATGGGAAGTTTGTTGAGTGGGGGTGCTGCTGCACCGTAAAATACACTGCTCTTTTCCATCTTCAGACAGCGTCTCCGCCCGAGGTCCCGACACCATGCGAATCGCCCAGGAAGCCCTGACTTTCGATGACGTTCTTCTCCTTCCCGCTGAATCGCACGTGCTCCCTCGGGATGTGGATCTGAGCACTCCGCTGACGCGCCGAATTCAGGTTAACGTCCCGCTGGTGTCCGCAGCCATGGATACCGTCACCGAGGCGCGACTGGCCATTGCCCTGGCCGAGCAAGGTGGGCTGGGCATCATCCACAAGAACATGACCGTCGAGCAACAGGCCGCCGAGGTGCGCCGGGTCAAGAAGTTCGAGAGCGGGATCATCAAGGAGCCGATCACCGTCTCGCCCTTCATGACCATTGGCGAGGTGCTCAAGCTCACGCGCCAGCACGGCATTTCGGGGGTCCCGGTGGTCGACGGCGAGGAGCTCGTCGGCATCGTGACCGGGCGTGACCTGCGCTTCGAGAGCCGGGTCAGCGAGCCGGTCTCCGTGGCCATGACGCCGAAGGAGCGGTTGGTCACGGTGCGCGAGGGGGCTGAGCGCGACGAGGTGCTGAGCAAGCTGCATCAGCACCGCATCGAGAAGATCCTGGTGGTCGATGACGCCTTCCGCCTGCGCGGCATGATCACCGTCAAGGACATCCAGAAAAGCCAGGACTTCCCCAATGCCTGCAAGGACGAGCACGGCCGTCTGCGGGCCGGCGCCGCTGTCGGGGTCGGTGAGGGCACCGAAGAGCGCGCCGAGGCGTTGGCCGCTGCGGGGGTGGATGTCCTCGTGGTGGATACCGCCCACGGTCACTCCCGCGGGGTCATGGACCGGGTCCGCTGGGTCAAACGGCACTACCCCGATGTCGAGGTGGTGGCCGGGAACATCGCCACCGGCGATGCGGCGAGGGCGCTGGCCGAGGCCGGTGCGGACGCCGTTAAGGTGGGCATCGGCCCGGGTTCGATCTGCACCACCCGCGTTGTGGCCGGGGTCGGGGTGCCCCAGGTGACGGCGATTTCCAACGTCTCCCAGGCGCTGGCCGGGACCGACGTACCGCTGATCGCCGATGGCGGCGTCCGCTTCTCCGGGGATGCCGCCAAGGCGCTGGCCAGCGGGGCGCACACGGTCATGATCGGCAGCCTGCTGGCCGGTACCGAGGAGGCGCCTGGCGAAGTGGAGCTCTACCAGGGGCGTTCCTACAAGGCCTACCGCGGGATGGGGTCCCTCGGGGCCATGTCCGGTAGCCAGGGGAGCGCTGATCGCTACTTCCAAGAGGGGTCGCAGTCGGTGGACAAGCTCGTCCCCGAGGGGATCGAGGGCCGGGTGCCCTACAAGGGGAGCATGGTCACCATCGTCAACCAGCTCATCGGCGGGATCCGGGCCAGCATGGGTTACGTCGGCTGCGCCACCATGGAGGAGATGCGTACACGGCCGCAGTTCGCCCGCATCACCGGCGCCGGCATGCGTGAGAGCCACGTCCACGACGTGACCATCACCAAGGAAGCGCCCAACTACCGCGTCGAGTAATCAATCGGAGCCGTTGCCTGTGAGCGAGCAGTCCGGGGCGGATATCCACGCCCACCGCATCCTTATTGTCGATTTCGGTTCGCAGTACACCCAGCTCATCGCTCGTCGCGTACGGGAGTGCGGAGTGTACTGCGAGATCCGCGCCTGCGATGCCGATGACCGGGCCGTGCGCGACTTTGCACCGTCCGGGGTGATCCTCTCCGGCGGCCCGGAGACAGTCACCGACGCTGAGACCCCGCGCATCCCCGCGGCCGTGTTCGAACTCGGAGTGCCGCTGCTCGGGATCTGCTACGGCATGCAGGCGATGACCGCCCAGCTCGGCGGGCGCGTGGCGCCGTCGGATCACAAGGAGTTTGGGTACGCCCAGGTCCGGGCGCGGGGGCATTCGCGGCTGCTGCGCGATATCGAGGACCACGCCAGCGCGGACGGCTTCGGTCTGCTCGACGTCTGGATGAGTCACGGCGATCGGGTCGAGGTGCCGCCGGAAGGCTTCCAAGTGATTGCCGAGACCGAGGCGGCGCCGGTGGCCGGCATCGGCGACGACGCCCGCGGCTGGTACGGCCTGCAGTTCCATCCCGAGGTCACCCACACCGCCCAGGGCGGCCGCATCCTCGAGCGGTTCGTGCGCGAGATCTGTGGCTGCCCCGGCGACTGGACACCGGGGAACATCGTCGAGGATAGCATCGCGCGGGTGCGCGAGCAGGTTGGTGATCGCCACGTGGTCCTCGGGCTCTCCGGCGGTGTCGATTCCTCGGTGACGGCCGCGCTGCTGCACCGGGCCATCGGTGAGCAGCTGACCTGCGTGTTCGTCGACAATGGCCTGCTGCGCCTGGGCGAGGCCGAGCAGGTTATGGCCACCTTCGCCCGCCACATGGGGGTGCGGGTCATCCATGTCGATGCCGAGGATCGCTTCCTGGCCGCGCTGGCCGGGGTCGAGGACCCCGAGGAGAAGCGTCGGATCATCGGCAACCTGTTTGTCGAGATCTTCGACGAGGAGGCCGGCAAGCTCGAGGACGTGGAGTTCCTGGCCCAGGGCACGATCTACCCCGATGTGGTGGAGTCGGCGGGCAACGCCGGCGGCAAGTCCCACGTCATCAAGTCGCACCACAATGTGGGTGGGCTGCCCGAGACGATGAAGCTCAGGCTCGTCGAACCGCTGCGCGAGCTGTTCAAGGACGAGGTGCGGCGCGTCGGGCTGGAACTGGGGCTGCCGGCGGATATGCTCTACCGTCACCCCTTCCCGGGGCCGGGATTGGGGGTGCGGATCCTGGGCGAAGTCCACAAGCGCTATGCCGATTTGCTGCGGCGGGCGGATGCGATCTTCATCGAGGAGCTGCGCCGATGGGACTGGTACGAGCGCACCAGCCAGGCCTTCGCCGTCTTCCTGCCGGTGCGATCGGTGGGCGTGACCGGGGACGGCCGCCGCTACGAGTACGTCGTCGCCCTGCGCGCCGTTGAGACGGTGGATTTCATGACCGCCCGCTGGGCGCAGCTCCCCTACGAGTTCCTCGACCACGTCTCGCGGCGGATCATCAACGAGATTGACGGGATCTCGCGCGTGGTCTACGACATCTCCGGCAAACCCCCGGCCACCATCGAGTGGGAGTGAACGGGGCATCGGACGACGCGCAGTGGATGGCGCGGGCGCTGGAGTTGGCCCGGCGCGCCGCCGGGCAGGGCGAGGTGCCGGTGGGGGCGGTGGTGGTCCGCGACGGGGCGCTCCTCGGCGAGGGCTGGAACCACCCCATCGCCAGCCGGGACCCGACCGCCCACGCCGAGCTCAACGCCCTGCGTGCCGCCGGCCAGGCCGCCGGGGCCTACCGTCTGCCCGGGGCCACCCTCTACGTCACCCTTGAGCCTTGTTTCATGTGCGCCGGGGCCATGATCCATGCCCGGATCGGTCGGCTGGTCTACGGCGCCTCCGATCCGAAGACCGGCGCCTGCGGCGGTCAGTTCGATCTGCTCGGCCTGCCGGGGCACAACCATCGCGTTGAAGTGACGGCCGGGGTCTCCGGCACTGTGGCCGCCGAGCTGCTGCGCGAGTTCTTCCGCGCCCGGCGCTAGCTGTCCCGGGCCGCGTCGACGCTCTGGCACCGGCGCGGCTATAGTCACGGTATGCACGACGACGCCACCACCATTGTCCCGTTCCGGGGCGGCGCGCTGGAGCGCGCTGCCTGGGACCGGCTGTGGGACGCTGCCGACAGCGGCTGCGTGCGCCGGGCGCTGGGCGAGCGGCGGGTTCGCTATCACCGCCGGGTTGAGCAGGAGATGGCGGCTTTCGCGCGCCTCGGATTGGAGCCTGGCGTACTCCTGGAGCTTTCCTGGGTGGTTCAGGACCTGGCGGCCCGCGGCGTCACCTTCGGCGCGGGCTACGGCCCGCAGAGCGGCTCCCTGCTGCTCAACCTGCTCGGTCTCAACGGGATCGACCCCATCGATCACGGGCTGCCGTTCCTCGGTTTCGGGCGCGAGCTGGAGGCGCGGCGCCTGCACTTGCGCGTGGCCAGCCGTGCCGAGCAGGCCGAGCTGACCTCGGCACTGCGCCGCGGTGGCCCGGCGCCGGCCGACGCGCCCGAGCAGGGGATCGAGGTCGTGGTCGGTCATGAGCCGACACTGGCGCTGACGCGCGAGATGGCCCGCCTGGCGCGGGCGCTGAACGGCGGGCGTGACTGCGATCCTTTGCGCTGGGCCTACCCGTGGGATGACCCGGACACGCTGCGTCTGATCGCTCGGGGCGAGACCGCCGGCATCCCCTTGCTGGAGGGGGCGGAGCTGCAGGCGCGCCTGCGCGAGGCGGCGCCGCGCAGTCTGGAGGAGGTGACGCAGGTCGTGGTGGTCGCCCGGGACGGGGCGCCGCAGGGCCTGACGGAGCGTTACCGGGCGGCGCGCACCGGCGCCACCCGCCCGCCGCTGTCCCACCCGGAGCTGGAGGACATCCTCAACCCGACGGCCAACGTCTGGCTCTATCGCGAGCAGGTCATCGTGGCGCTGGCGCGGTTGCTCGGTTGCGAGCTGGCCGAGGCCGTGACGCTTGCACAGCGGCTGAGCGAGGAGGGGGCCGACGCTCATGAGGGTGAGTTGTCGCGCCAGCTGGGCGAGCGCATAGCCACCCAATGTCAGCTGCCTCACGCCCGGGGGCTCTACCTGCTGCGCACGCTCCGTCAGGCACTGGCCCAGGTGGTCGATCGTGCGGCGGCGCTGATCGAGATCACCGAGGCCTACCGCCAGGCCTACTACCGGGCGCGCTATCCTGCGGTGTTCCAGGCGGCGCGTCTGAACCGGGCGCTGCAGCGGATTACCCCCCGCAACGGCGTCCGCTACGGCGCCGGTGGAGGGCCGGAAGGGGTGGCTTGCCCCCATCGCGAGGCACTCGTCGATCTGTGCCGGGAGGCGCTTAGTGACGGGGTGATCGTACTACCGCCGGATATTAACCGCAGCGACTGGGGGTTTCGTCCCCTGGACCGGGATACGGTCCTCTTCGGCCTTGGGGCCGTTGCGCAGATCGATCGGCAGACCGCCGAGCGTCTGGTGCTTCGCCGCCGGGGCGGCGAGTACCGCAGCGTGATGGACCTCATCATCCGCGGTTTCGGGGGTACGGCGCCGGCGCAGCAGATTGAGCCGCTGATCTTCTCCGGTGCATTGGATCCGTTCGGCCGGGATCGCTGGCGGTTGCGCAGGGAACTGGACGAGGCGCGGGTCGGCCAGGGGTGGCAATACGCCGCGGATGGGTGGGCAAGCTCCTCTGTGCCGGGCGGTTTGGATGCTTGGGGGG
>NZ_NHSN01000022.1 GCF_016653405.1 Halorhodospira halophila | reverse complement strand
TGTCGACCCCGGGGAGGGGTGGGCCTTCCAGCGCGAACTCGACGTGCTCGCCTGTGTCCCGTCACGTCAGTACTTTCCGGAATCCGCGTCGGCCGAGCAGCGCCTGCGTCCGGTCCGGTGACCCTGCGGGGCCGGGGCTTGAATTCGCCGCCGATCTCGCGCACAGTATGCCCACGCTAACGGCCGACGCGGTCGTATAGGCATGTAAAGGAAGGTGCCGAGACCCGGAGTCGCTCGACGGCCCGCGGCTGGCTCGGCATCGTCAAATGGGCCTAGGCCCCTGTCCGAGACACGCCCCGCACGGTGCGCGGGCGCATGCCGCACAAGAACCATCGGAAGCAGTAGAGAGGCGAACAATTCGCAACCTGCCCAAGCGTTGGCGGTGACGTGGAAGTCTCCGATCCGAAGCGGGGCACTGTATCCATGGCGCGCGTGCGCCGATAGGGAAGATCGCCAGACAGAGGTGACCTATGAGTGTTCAGACTGAGCAGGACTTCGGGGCGGACCCGACCCAGGTGCGGGACACCGACCACTACACGGAGGAGTACGTCGACGGGTTCGTGGACAAGTGGGACGACCTGATCGACTGGGACAGTCGGGCCCAGAGCGAGGGTGACTTCTTCATCCAAGAGCTCAAGAAACGGGGTGCCAAGCGGGTACTCGACGTCGCAACCGGCACGGGTTTTCACTCGGTTCGTCTGCGCGAGGCCGGTTTCGAGGTCGTGAGTGCCGATGGTAGCGCGGAGATGCTGGCCAAGGCCTTCGAGAATGGGCGAAAACGTGGCCATATTCTGCGCACCGTCCAGGTCGACTGGCGATGGCTGAACCAAGACATCCACGGTCGCTACGACGCCATCATCTGCCTCGGCAACTCCTTTACCCACCTATTCAACGAACGCGACCGCCGCAAGACCCTCGCCGAGTTCTACTCCGCCCTCAACCACGACGGTGTCCTGATCCTGGACCAGCGCAACTACGACGGCATCCTGGATCACGGCTACGACTCCAGCCACACCTACTACTACTGCGGAGACGACGTCTCGGTCTATCCCGAGCACGTGGACGACGGGCTGGCGCGGTTCAAGTACGCGTTCTCCGATGGGTCGACCTATTTCCTGAACATGTTCCCGCTGCGCAAGGAGTACACGCGGCGGCTGATGCGGGAGGTCGGCTTCCAGAAAATCGAGACCTACGGCGACTTCAAGGAGACCTATCGGGACGCCGATCCGGACTTCTTCATCCATGTCGCCGAGAAGGCCTATCGGGAGGAGGAATAACCTGATGAGTCAGTATGATGACGAGGCCATCGAGGTGGCCCGCCAATATTACAACAGTCGCGATGCGGACAACTTCTACTTCCACATCTGGGGTGGTGAGGATCTGCACGTCGGCATCTATCATGACGAGGACGAGCCGATCTTCGACGCCAGTCGTCGGACCGTCGAGCGCATGGCCTCGAAGCTGAGCAACCTGAGCGCCGACAGCTACGTGCTGGACGTGGGCGCCGGTTATGGCGGCGTGGCGCGCTACCTGGCGCATACTTACGGCTGCCGTGTGGTCGCCCTGAACCTCTCCGAGCGCGAGAACGAGCGCGACCGGCAGATGAACAAGGAGCAGGGCGTCGATCACCTGATCGAGGTGGTCGATGGTGCCTTTGAGGACATCCCGTTCGACGCCGAGACCTTCGACATCGTCTGGTGCCAGGACTCGTTCCTGCACAGTGGTGATCGCCCCCGGGTGATGAGCGAGGTGACCCGTGTGCTCAAGAAGGGCGGCGAGTTCATCTTCACCGACCCGATGCAGGCCGACGACTGCCCCGAGGGCGTCATTCAGCCGATCCTGGACCGGATCCACCTCTCCACCATGGGCACGCCGAGCTTCTACCGCGACGAGCTGAAGAAGAACGGCATGACGGAGCTGGAGTTCGAGGACAACACGCCCCAGCTTCCGCGCCACTACGGCCGTGTCCACAAGGAACTGGAGCGGCGCGGGCACGAGCTCGACGGCATCGTCTCCGACGATTACGTCGCCCGCATGAAGAAGGGTCTGCAGCACTGGGTCGAGGGTGGCAACAACGGCTACCTGACCTGGGGCATCTTCCACTTCCGGAAGGACTGATCCCGCGCACTTATCCATTTCTCCCGGGCCGCGCGCGGCTGCGGCCGCGCCGCCGGGTTTGTATAACCTGAGAATCCTTAGCGAGAAGGAGTAACCATGAGCAAGCGCTACCTCTTTACGTCTGAGTCGGTGTCCGAGGGCCATCCGGACAAGATGGCCGATGCCATCTCCGATGCCCTGCTGGACGAGTTCTTGCGCCAGGACCCGAAGTCCCGCGTCGCCGCCGAGACCATGATCCAGACCGGCATGGTCGTCGTTGCCGGCGAGATCAAGACCACGGCCAAGATCAACGTCGAGCCGCTGGTCCGCGACGTGGTCCGGGAGATCGGCTACACCAGCTCGGACATGGGCTTCGACGCCGACACCTGCGCGGTCCTGAACGCGCTGGGCGAGCAGTCGCCCGACATCAACCAGGGCGTCGATCGCGAGAAGGAAGAGGAGCAGGGCGCTGGCGACCAGGGCCTGATGTTTGGCTACGCCACCAATGAGACCGACGTGCTCATGCCGGCGGCCATTCACTACTCCCATCTGCTGGTCAAGCGCCAGGCCGAGGTGCGCAAGAACGGCAAGCTGCCGTGGCTGCGCCCGGACGCCAAGAGTCAGGTCACCTTCCAGTACGAAGGCGACAAGATCGTTGGCTGCGATGCGGTGGTGCTCTCCACCCAGCACGACGAGACCGTGGACCAGAAGACCGTCCACGAGGGCGTGATGGAGGAGATCATCAAGCCCGTGCTCGGCAGCACCGGCTGGCTGACCAACGACACCAAATACCACATCAACCCGACCGGGCGCTTTGTTACCGGCGGCCCGCTGGGTGACTGCGGCCTGACCGGCCGGAAGATCATCGTCGACACCTACGGCGGCATGGGTCGCCACGGTGGTGGCGCCTTCTCGGGCAAGGACCCGTCCAAGGTCGACCGTTCGGCCGCCTACGTCGGCCGCTATGTGGCGAAGAACGTCGTCGCCGCCGGCCTGGCCGATCGTTGCGAGGTGCAGCTCTCCTACGCCATCGGCGTCGCCGAGCCGACCTCCGTCAACGTCGAGACCTTCGGTACCGGCAAGGTCGACGAGGAAGTGATCAACAAGCTGGTCCGCGAGAACTTCGACCTGCGTCCGTACGGCATCCTCAAGATGCTGGGTCTGGAGCAGCCGATCTACCGCCCGACCGCCGCTTACGGCCACTTCGGCCGCGAGGACATCGACGTGCCGTGGGAGCGCACCGACCGTGCTGCTGCCCTCAAGGACGCCGCTGGCCTCAAGTAACTGAATACGCAAGGAGTAACTCGATAGCATGAGTAATCAAGACTACAAGGTTGCCGATATCTCCCTGGCCGACTGGGGCCGCAAGGAGATCAAGATCGCCGAGAGCGAGATGCCGGGTCTGATGGAGACCCGGCGCGAGTTCGCCGCGCAGAAGCCCCTCAAGGGTGCGCGCATCGCCGGCTGCCTGCACATGACCATCCAGACCGCGGTCCTGATCGAGACCCTGCAGGAGCTGGGGGCCGAGGTTCGCTGGTCCTCCTGCAACATCTTCTCCACTCAGGACCAGGCGGCCGCTGCCGTTGCGGCCAACGGCACCCCGGTCTTTGCCTGGAAGGGCGAGACCGAGGAGGAGTACTGGTGGTGCATCGAGCAGACCATCAACGGTCCGGACGGCTGGAAGCCGAACATGCTGCTGGACGACGGTGGTGACCTGACCGCCGTGATCCACGAGCAGTACCCGGACATGATGAAGGACATCTACGGTGTCTCCGAGGAGACCACCACCGGCGTGCACCGTCTCTACGAGATGAGCCGCAGGGGCGAGCTCGGCATGCCGGCGTTCAACGTCAACGACTCGGTCACCAAGTCGAAGTTCGACAACCTCTACGGCTGCCGTGAGTCGCTGGTCGACAGCATCAAGCGCGCCACCGACGTCATGATCGCCGGCAAGGTGGCTGTCGTGGCCGGCTTCGGCGACGTCGGCAAGGGCTCGGCGCAGTCGCTGCGTGGCCTGGGCGCCCAGGTGTGGGTCACCGAGGTCGACCCGATCTGTGCCCTGCAGGCCTCCATGGACGGCTACAAGGTCGTCACCATGGAAGAGGCCGCCCCGGTGGCCGACATCTTCGTCACCGCCACGGGCAACTACAATGTGATCACCCACGATCACATGAAGGCGATGAAGGACGAGGCCATCGTCTGCAATATCGGCCACTTCGACAACGAGATCGACGTGGCGAGCCTGAAGCAGTACAAGTGGGACGAGATCAAGCCGCAGGTCGACCACATCGAGTTCCCGGACGGCAAGAAGATCACCCTGCTCGCCGAGGGCCGTCTGGTGAACCTGGGCTGCGCCACCGGCCACCCGTCCTTCGTGATGTCCAACTCGTTCACCAACCAGGTCATGGCTCAGATGGAGCTCTACAACAACCCTGGCAAGTACGAGAAGGACGTCTACGTGCTGCCCAAGCACCTGGACGAGAAGGTTGCGGCGCTGCATCTGGGCCGCGTCGGCGCCAACCTGACCCGTCTCAGAGAGGAGCAGGCCGAGTACATCGGCGTCTCCGTGGATGGGCCGTTCAAGCCGGAGTGGTACCGCTACTAAGCCGGTAAGCCACTACGGCTTGACCGACAGACCCGGGGGCTGCCCAGCAGCCCCCGGGGTCTCGGTTGAGCGCCCAGAGCGTTCAGCGTTCAGCGTTCGGGCCAAGCGGTCCGAACGCTGAACACTGAGCACTGAACGCTTCGAGTCAATCGGAGGGGTTCAATGGAAAGTCAAAAGAAACACCCCCGCGTCTTCAGTTTCGAGTTCTTCCCGCCCAAGACGGACGAGGGGGCCGAGAACCTGAAGGCCACGCGGGAGCGCTTGGAGCGGCTGAACCCGGCCTACTTTTCGGTGACGTTCGGCGCCGGGGGGTCGACCCAGGATCGCACCTTCGAGACGGTCATCGACATCCAGCGCAGCAGCACCGCCGACGCGGCGCCCCACCTGTCGTGCATCGACGCCAGTCGGGATCGGCTCAAGCAGATGATCCTCGACTACAAGGAGCAGGGTGTGAAGTACATCGTTGCCCTGCGCGGCGATCGGCCGTCCGGCTCCGGATCCATGGGCCAGGGCGAGCTGAGTTACGCCAACGAGCTCGTCGAGCTCATCCGCGAGGTCACCGGTGACCACTTCTACATCGAGGTGGGTGCCTATCCGGAGTTCCACCCGGAGGCCCCGGACGCCCTGACCGATATTGAGAACTTCGTCCGCAAGGCCAAGGCCGGCGCGGACTCGGCAATCACGCAGTTCTTCTACAACGCGGATTGCTACTACCGCTTTGTCGAAGATTGCGAGAAGCGCGGGGTGGACATCCCGATCGTCCCCGGCATCATGCCGCTGATGAACTTCGAGCAGCAGGCGCGTTTCGCCGCGGCCTGCAAGGCCGATATGCCGCGCTGGCTGGCACAGCGGATGGAGGCCTGGAAGGATGACCCGCAGTCGCGGATGGAGTACGGCATCGACGTCGTGACGCGGCTGTGCGAGGACCTGCTGGACAACGGTGCGCCCGGTATCCACTTCTACGCCCTGAACAAGGCGCCGGTGGTCGAGCGCATCTGGCACAACCTCGGGCTGTCGGAGCAGACCGGCGGCGAGGTGCGCAAGCCGGACGAGGTCGAGGTGCCGGCGCAGCCCTGAGACCGGCGCTGCACCAGAATCGGCCGGAACGAGACCCCCGCCGGGCAGGTGCCTGGCGGGGGTCTTTTGCAATGGGCTGGGGCCGATGGGTCGGTTTTAGAGGTTCTCCTCCAGCCATTCCAGCTCCTGCCAGAGCTGCGCCGGGAGCCGGTCGCCGAACTGCGCGTAGTGATCGCGGATAAGCTCGATCTCCCGCCGCCAGCCCGGGGCGTCCACCTCCAGCAGGTCGGTGAGGGTCTCCGGGCCGATCTCCAGGTCGCTGAGGTCGACGTCGCCGGGGCGAGGCAGCCGCCCGATCGGGCTCTCGAGGGCGTCGATCTCGCCTCGGTTGCGCTGGAAGATCCACTTCAGGACCCGGGCGTTATCGGAGAAGCCCGGCCAGATGAAGCGGCCGTTGTCGTCCTTGCGGAACCAGTTGACGTGATAGATCGTCGGTAGCTGGCGTCCCGACTGCTCGCCCAGCCGGAGCCAGTGGGCGAAGTAGTCAGCCATGTTGTAGCCGCAGAACGGCAGCATGGCCATGGGATCGCGGCGCAGGGCCCCCAGGTTGCCGGTGGCAGCGGCGGTCTTCTCGCTGCCCATGACCGAGCCGAGGAAGACCCCGTGCTGCCAGTCTCGCGCCTCCTGGACCAGGGGGATGGTCTCGCCCCGGCGGCCACCGAAGATGATGGCGTCGATGGGCACACCCGCCGGGTCGTTCCACTCGGGGGCGATCGCCGGGCACTGGTGGGCCGGGGCCGTGAAGCGGGCGTTGGGATGGGCTGCCGGCTCGCCGCTGTTCGGCGTCCACGGGCGTCCTTTCCAGTCGGTGAGTTCGGCCGGCGGCTCGTCGGTCATCTCTTCCCACCAGACGTCGCCCTCGGGCGTTCCGGCGACGTTGGTAAAGATGACGTTGCCGTGGAGGGCCTCCATGGCGTTGGCGTTGGACTTGTACGAGGTGCCCGGCGCCACCCCGAAGAAGCCGGCTTCGGGGTTGATGGCGTAGAGGCGCCCGTCAGAGCCGAACTTCATCCAGGCGATGTCGTCGCCGATGGTCTCGACCTTCCAGCCCGGCATGGGCGGCCGCAGCATGGCCAGGTTGGTCTTGCCGCAGGCCGACGGGAATGCCCCGGCCATGTACTGGACGTCGCCATCGGGGCTGGTGAGCTTGAGGATCAGCATGTGCTCGGCCAGCCAGCCCTCGTCCCGGGCCATGGCCGAGGCGATGCGCAGGGCGAAGCACTTCTTGCCGAGTAGCGCGTTGCCGCCGTAGCCCGAGCCGTAGGACCAGATCTCCCGGGACTCGGGGAAGTGGACGATGTAACGGTTGTCCGGATCGCAGGGCCAGGGCACGCCGGGGTCGCCGTCACGCAGCGGATAGCCCACGGAGTGGAGGCAGGGGACGAAGCGTCCGTCACGGCCGAGGACGTCGAGCACCGGCTGACCTACACGGGTCATGATGTGCATGTTGGCCACGACGTAGGGCGAGTCGGTGAGCTGGACGCCGATGTGCGCGATCGGCGAGCCCACCGGCCCCATCGAGAAGGGAATCACGAAGAGGGTGCGGCCCTCCATGCAGCCGTCGAACAGGCCGCGGAGGTGGCTGCGCATCTCCTCCGGGTCGGCCCAGTTGTTGGTGGGGCCGACGTCGTCGGGATCGGTCGAGCAGATGAACGTGCTGTCTTCAACCCGAGCCACATCGGCCGGGTCCGAGCGAATGAGCAGGCTGTTGGGGCGTAGCTCGGGGTTGAGCCACTGGGCGGTTCCGTCGGCGACCATGAGCTGGCACATGGCCTGGTACTCGTCCCTTGAACCGTCACACCAGTGGACGTTGCTCGGTCGGCACAGCTGGCGGATCTCCTCGACCCAACGAAGCAGCTGTTGGTGTTCCGTCATGGTTCCTCCCGTGGGGCACGGCGTCGGTTTTAGCAACGACCTATCAATGAACATGATGGGTCATGGTTTCGCGATTGTTAAGTCGCAGCCTACCACGGTGTCCGCGTTTGCGGCCTGAACGGGGTGCGTTATGGTTACGGCATGAGCCAAAGACGGAACACCACCGCCGGGATGCCTATCCACCCGGGCGAGGTGCTGCTCGAGCAGTTCCTTGAGCCGGCCGGGTTGTCCCAGTACAAGCTGGCCCGCGCCATCGGCGTGCCGCCCCGGCGCATCAATGAACTGGTATTGGGCAAGCGCGGCATCTCAGCGGATACCGCGCTGCGTCTGGCCCGTTTTTTCGGCACTGCGCCGGAACTGTGGCTGCAGCTGCAGAATCAGTACGACCTGGATCGTGCGCAGATCGTTTTGCAGGGCAAGTTGGAGACGATCCAGCCGCTGGCTACCAGGGAAGGATCTCCCGGTTAGGGGCGTGCCAGAAGCGCCCCGAGTCCTCCAGGCTGACGTGGTCCATCCGGTCGATCAGCCCGGCAGCGGACTCCGGCGGGTCGATTAGGCCGTTTTGGCTGGTCATGTCCGTGCGCACCCAGCCGGGGTGTAGCAGGGCCACGGCGATCCCGCGCGGGCGTAGGTCGTGGGCCAGCGAAACGGCCGCCATGTTCACCGCGGCTTTCGACATCCTGTATCCGTAGCTATTGCCAGAGGTGTTGTCGCCGATCGAGCCCATGCGACTGGTGACGATCCCCAGTTTACCGCCGTCGCTGAGCAGGGGATAGAGAGCTTCCGCGGCCATCAGCGGGCCGAGGGCGTTGGTCTCGAACTGGGCGCGGATACCCGCCACTGCGGCCTCGTCGAGGGCGCCCAGGCGCTGGACCCGCATCAGCCCGGAGACCACCAGGACCCATTCCAGGGGTTGCCCGGACAGTTGGTCGGCCAGGGCATCGAGCGTGTCGTGCCGGGTGATGTCCACTCCTTCGTGGACCTGGGCGCCGGTGTTGCGCAACTCCTCCGAGGCGCTGCGCGCGGTAGCGATTACGTGGTCGCCGCGCGCACAAAGCTGCCGCGTGGTCTCCAGGCCGATGCCTCGGTTGGCGCCTAGGATCAATTTCGCCATTATGCTGCCTCCTAGTGGTGATCGCCCTCGGCGCGGCGCCAGAGCAGGTGGAGGATCGGGGCGGTATCGCCGCCACTCCCCCGCTCCTGCCAGAGGTCGCCGGCGGCCGCGGCGGTGGCCATCCAGCTCGCCACACAGCGGGCCTCATCCGGACCGCCGGGATGCCCCCGGTAGGCGATGACGCTGATCAGGCCGCCGGGCCTGAGCAGTTGCCGGGCGGCGTCCAGTGCCGGCCTGGTCCGCTCCGGGTGCGTCGTGACGCTTCGGTCGCCTCCGGGCAGGTAGCCGAGGTTGAACATGACGGTATCGACGCTGCCGTGCCAGTCCGGCGGCGTCAAGCCGGCCAGGTGCCGATGATCGGCCTGGACCAGGTGGCAGGCGGGCAGGTGTCCGCGTGCTGCTAGGCGAGCCCGCGTATTCTGCAGGGCGTCCCACTGCAGATCGATGACCAGGATACTGCCTCCGGGGTTGGTCTGGGCGGCCAGGAAGCAGGCATCGTGGCCGTTGCCGGCCGTGGCGTCGACCGCGCGGCCGCCACGGCCCAGCACCTGGGCCACGTGGCGGTGAGCGGTCTGCGTCAGGGGTTCGCTCATTCCGGGCGAGCGGGTGCCAGGCAACCCTCGGGCAGTGGTGCGTCCTCGAGCAGGTGCTCGGCCAGCCGCTCGGCTAGGTAGGGGGCCTGGAGCATGGCGCGGGCGCCGAGGCCGTTGAGTACGGCGGCCGGTCGGCCGGGGATTCGGCCGAGCACCGGGCAGCGCTGCGGGGTGGCCGGTCGGGTGCCGGCCCGATGCTCGACGACCTCCATCCGTGGCGGCCGAGAAAGCAAACGGGGGAGCTGGCCGAGCAGGGTTTCGCGACCGGACTCGGTGGCTGCGGCAGGGGTGTCGGGCTTGCCGTAGGTGGCGCCGAGCCGGAAGACGCCGCGCTGTCCGGGCTGCGGTGCCAGGTAGCCAGCTCGGCCATGGTAGATGTGGTTGGGGATCGGGTGCGTGGGGCGCACGGTGAGCACCTCGCCGGGGACGCACTGCAGACCGACGCCGGCCAGCCAAGGGTTGTCCGAGCCGCTGGGGCCGTCGCAGAAGACCACCTCACGGTAGCGCTGGCCCTGCCAGGTGACTCCATCGGCATCGGTTCGGAGCGCCTCGGTCGTTACCATCCCGTCGCGCAGCGAGTCCCGATCGCGCAGATAGTCGGCGACGTGACCGAGCAGCGCCGGGACGTTGACCTGCCCACCGCGGATCTCGAACCCGCCCCAGGGGTCGGCCAGAACGCCATCGTGATCGCCGGGTGAGAACTGCCGCCCGAGCCAGCGGGCAAATGCCGGGTCGAGGCTGCGCTTCTGGAATTGCCGCAGTTCTTCGCGGCCGCCGGCCATGTGCAGGATGTCGTGGGACTGCAGCAGACGCTGCCCGAAGCACCGCTCCAGGCTGCGATAGCGCCGCCACGAGCCGGCGGCGGTCTCCGCGCCGCTAGGGGGGAAGGTCAGGCGCGGACCGGCGATCGGTGTGGCCAGTCCCGGGGTGACCCGCGAGGGGGCGTCGGTCTTGCCGTCATCCACCACAGTCACCGCCGCTCCGCGTTCGAGCAGACTCAGGGCGACCAGGCTGCCGGCGAGGCCCTGGCCGACGATAAGGAAGGGGGGTTGGCTCATTGGGGACTCCTCACAGCGGTCACAGGTTGATGTTGCGGTCTTCGATCTCCGGCAGAGCAGGGCGCTCGCCACGGGCGCAGCCACGCAGCCATTCGATCTCGCGCGCCCAGCCCTCGGGGCCGGCGGGCGTCTCGAGCAGTTGTGGCAGGGCGCGGGTGCGGGCGTCGGTGACCGCGCGCTCAAAGGCGTCGGGGCCGATCTCGCCACGGCCGATAAGCGCGTGCCGATCCTTGCGACTGCCGCAGGGTGGGCGCGAGTCGTTCAGGTGCAGCGCGACCAGCCGGCGCAGGCCGATATGGGTGTCGAAGGCTGCCCACATGGCCTCCCAGCCCGTAGCGGTATGCAGCTCGTAGCCGGCGGCAAAGGCGTGTGCGGTGTCGATGCAGACCCCGAAGCGTTCCGGGGTCTCCAGCCGTTCCAGGATGGCGGCCAGCTCGGCGAAGTCGGCGCCCACGGTGGTGCCCTGGCCGGCGACGTTCTCCAGGACGAGACAGACATCCGTTTTGTCCGGGTGGTTGCGGCAGATGGCATTGAGCGTGGCCGCAATGGCCTCGATCCCGGCCTCGGTTCCGGCCTGGAGGTGGGCACCGGGATGGAAATTGAGCAGTTCAATGCCGAGCCGGTGGCAGCGCTCGAGTTCGGCTTCCAGCGCTGCCTGCGACTTGGCGTGCTTTTCCGGATCGGTGGCAGCGAGGTTGATCAGGTAGGAGGCGTGGCTCATCACCGAACCGATGCCCTGCTCCGCCCGAACGCGTCGGAAGGCTTCGGCCTCCTCGGCAGTGATCGGCTTGACCTGCCAGCTGCGCTGGTTTCGGGTGAAGACCTGGATGCTATCGCAGCCGATCTCCCGGCCGCGTTCCGGGGCGCGCTGCGGCCCGCCGGCCGCCGAGACGTGAGCGCCGAGTTCGGGCATGGCTTGTCCTCCTCGGGAAAGGGGCGCAGTCTACTAATATTGGGGTAGGCACGCATGGGTTATGACATCAGCGCGAAGGAGGTCGCAACATGTCGAAAGTGTGGGTAGTGGCAGCCGACGCAGCCCAGGCACGGGTCTTTGCCAGCGACCAGCGCTCGGGCCAGTCCCTGCAGGAGGTCGAGACTTGGGTGAACCCGGAGCTGCGTGTACCGGCCCATGAGTTGGTGACCGACCGCCCGGGTCGGATCTCGGAGTCCGCCGGAGGTGGGCGCCATGCGATGGATCCGCCCACCGACATCAAGGAGGTGGAGTCAGATCGTTTTGCCCGTGAGCTGGTGCGATGGCTTGAGCAGGCCCATCAGCAAAAGCGTTTCGAGCATCTGGTGGTGGCGGCTGCGCCGCATTTTCTCGGACAGATCCGGCATCACTTAGATGGTGGGCTGAAAGCGGCGATCAGCCATGAGGTGGACAAGGACATCTGCCACTTGGAGCGGCCCGAGCAAATCCGCAAACATCTGCCGGATTTCCTCTTCTGAGCAGCCGATGCCACACCCGCAGACAGCAAGGCCGCCCTTCGGGGCGGCCTTGCTGTATTCCACCGGTCCGTGGGGAAGACCCGGCGCCCGGGTATGGTGCCGATCAGGCGCGGGCCCTCTGGCGCTGCCCATGCCCCGACGGGGCCATGCCCAGCAGGTACTGGATCGGCGGGAAGGTCGCGGCGGCCGCGGCCAGGCCGAGCCCCACGGAGATGCCGAGCAGGCCCAGATAGTCGGTGGCTCCGTACAGGTTGGCCCAGCTCGCGCCGGTGTGGGCCGGCAGCAGGAATACCGAGATGAGGGCCACGACACCGCCCACGCCCAGGGCGCTGCCCAGGGCCCGACCGAAGTTGCGGAAGCTGCTGCCTACGCGTGCGATGAGCAGGGCCAGCAGGATAAGGTCGACGATGGCCAGGATGATGATCGCGGGCAGGGTGCCCCCGAGGAACTGGATCGCCACGGTAATGGTTTCCATAATCATGCTTCTCTACCCCCTTCGCTGGTTCAGGACATGCGGCCGTGGAGCATGGCGTTGTAGGCCGGGAGCAGCAGGTGCTCCTTCATCACCCAGGCCATCCAGTGCTCGCGGTAGGGGCTGATGAAGCCGAACGAGGGCGTCATTTCCAGATCGTAGTTGAACTCCACCAGGATCGCCTGGCCGATTTCGGTAATCAGCGGGCAGGAGGTGTAGCCGTCGAACTCGGCGGTGGGCTCCCGGTCCTGGATGACGCGGATCAGGTTCTCGACCATGACCGGGGTCATGTTCTTGACCGTGGCCGAGGTCTTGCCGATCGGCACGCCGCAGCAGTCGCCGGCTCCGAAGACGTTCGGGTAGCGCTTGTGCCGGAGCGTGTACTGATCCACCTCCAACCAGCCGCCATCAGCGTAGGGGGCTTCCCGGGCCGCGAGATCGCTCTCGCGCAGCGGCTCGGGGGCGCTCATCGACGGCGGCAGGTGGATGAAGTCGTAGGACTCGGTGTACTCCCCGTCCCCGTCCGATTCGAAGGTGACCCGCTTCTGCTCCGGCTCGATGCCCTTGACCCGGTGGTGCCAGTGCACGTCGATGTCCCGCTCCTCGGGGAAGTGGCGCTTGAGGAACTCGTCGATATCCGGTTGTGAGAACAGGCCGTCGCCCGGGGCGTAGTAATGGAGGTCGGCATTGCCGCGCATGCCTCGCTGGCGCAGGCGGTGCTCGGTGATCATGCTCATCTTCAGCGGGGCGCCGGCGCACTTGATCGCCCCCGGCGGGCGGATGAACAGGCCCTTGCCGCCTTCCTGCAGGTAGTTCTCCACCGCGTTCCAGGTGGCGGACGCGTTGCCGGGGTTGTCGTAGACGCAGCCGATGCCGTGGGAGCCGATCAGGTCGGCGCTCATGCCGTCGATGCGGTCGAAGCGCAGCTCCAGACCAGTGGTCACGACCAGGTAGTCGTACTCCAAGGTCTCGCCCTCGTCGGTGACGAGGCGGTTGTTCTCCGGGTCGTACTCGGCGACCATCGCTTTGACCCAGTTGACCCCGCTGGGGACGTAACGCTCGTTACGGTCCTCGGTCTTGCTCCGAGGCCACTCGCCGGTGGCCACCAGCGTCAGTCCGGGCTGGTAGTAGTGGTCCTCGCGGCGGTCGACGAGGGTGATCTCGGCGCCGTCCAGGGCCCGGCGCAAGCGGTTGGCGGCGTTGAGCCCGCCGGCGCCGGCACCGACGATCACGATGCGGGCGTTGGTCTGAACCGCCCGGGCCGGCTCGCTGTGGAGCAGGGTGCCCGCCCCGAGGGCGCCGGCCGCGATCGCCCCGGTGCTCATCCCGGAGAGCTTGAGGAAGTCTCGCCGGCTGCAGGCCTCCACCAGGCGCTTGAGGTCGAGCCCCTCGGACCCGGATGGGGAGTGGTCGTTCATCTCGCTCCTCCTGACTGCATGCTGCAGTTGTTTTTTGTCCGCTTGTGAAGCGCCGCGGATCGGTTATATCGATCTCTCGCGATGTTTGCTCAATGTATACGAGTGGCGGGCGCTGTCAAAGCGTCGATTTGATATTAATCATGTCAATGATGGTTCGTCGCCCCGGGGTGAGGGGGCGGCTCAGTCGCGGTGACCGCACAGTCGCGACAGCCCCTCCCGATGCCCGACCTCGTGGCTTGACGGGAGACGCGCCCCCTCCGGGTCCTGGAGCCAGGCAAGCAGGTCCGCGTGTACGCGGTCGCGCTGCAGGTCGCGGGTCAGCAGGTGATGGCCCTCCGGGTAGAGGGCCAGGCGCCACTGTCCCGGCGGGCGCTGCGGGAGCCGATGGAGCATCAGACAGGTGGGTTCTGGCGGGATGACCTCATCCTGCTCGCCGTAAAGGATCAGTGCCCGCGAGTCCAGCTGCTCGCTGGCCTCTAGGGCGCGGTCCATGAGGTCGGTGACCCCGGCCAAGGCGCGGGCACTGACTTCGCGCTGGATGAGCGGATCCTCTCGCCACTCCTCGAGGACCTCGGGGTTGTCCGTCGGATCGACCCCCAGATCCTCGCCGCTCAGGCGCAGACCGGGGGTCAGGCGTGAAGAGAGCCACAGGCCGGTGCGCTGATACCAGGGCATCGCCTCGCGCCCCCAGACCGCCGGGGCCAGGAGCGCGGTGCCGGTGATCGCCTCCGGCGATTGTTCGGCGACCAGGATCATGGCGATGGCCCCGCCCATGCTATGGCCCATGAGGTAGAGCGGGGTATCGGGGTAGCGTTCGGCCAGCAGCTCGACGGCCGTGGCGGCATCGTCGATCAGTGCCTGCCCCCCAGGCCAGGTGCCCGCGTCCCCGGTTTCACCGAAACCTCGGTGGTCGTAGGCGTAGGTGGCGACCCCGCCCTCGGCGAGGTATTCGGCAGCGAAGCGCATGCCGCGGCTATAGTCATTGAGCCCGTGCAGCGCCAGAACCACAGCGTCGGCGCTGTCGTCGTGCTCGGGGCCCCAGCGTCGGTAAGGTAGCCGGTAACCGTCGTCGGCGAGGATGTACCCCTCACCCCAGGCGGGTGTCTCGCCGGGCGAGTCTGCCGGGCCGTCCACAGCGGCGCGGCTGCAGCCGACCGCCAGCGTGGCAAGCAGCAGCGGGGTGATGGCGAGGGTCAGTCTGCGCAAGGGGGCCCCGGTTGGCTGCCTACTGGTCGCGACGGCGCATGAACAGACGCATCTGCGCCTCGAGGCTGTCGGCAAAGGAACGCGCCTCGATCTCCCGGTCGATGGCTCGGTGGAGTTCCCGCAGCTGGTCGAGGGAGAGTTCCTGCAGCCGCTGCTTGATATCGGGTTGTTTCTGCAAGGGGTCTCGGTTCATCCGTCCTGAGTTGGTTGGCGCCTGGTGGGTGGCTTGCGTCTGCGACCTGTTCCGGTGGCTCAGGCGGCCTGAGCCTCGGCGGCCAGCTCATGGATGCGATCGACCATGGCGAAGAAGCCGTCCCGCCGGTTGGGGCTGAGGTTGCGCTCCAGTCCCAGCTGGCGGAACACCTCACGGATATCGGTTCGCTGGATCTCGTCCGGCGTGGCGCCGGAGTAGGCCATGAGCACCAGCGCAATCAATCCCTTGACGATGAAAGCGTCGCTGTCGGCGAGGAAGACCAGCCGCTGCGGGTCGTTTTCATCGCGCCGGCACACCAGCCAGACGTTGCTGGTGCAGCCCTCCACCCGGTTGGCCTCAGTCCGTTCCGCCTCCGGGAATTCCGGCAGTTGCCGGCCCAGGTCGATCAGGATGCGGTAGCGTTCCTCCCAGTCCTCAATGAACTCGAAGGTCTCCTTTAACTCGTTGAGATCCATAGGCTTTTGTCGTGATCGGAGTCTGGCCGGTGCGGTGGGTCCGGCACCGGGCGGAGTACAGATAGGGATCTATAGGATAATACGTTACGACCGATTCCGCGAGGCCGTCCGCCGTGCGTAGACGGTGATCTCCTCACGGTCGTGATAGAGCTGCGCGGCGTGCACCCGCGCGCCGGTGGCTCGGATCGCCTCCAGGGCGTGGCGCACGGTCTCCAGTGGACGGCGCATGGGCAGCTTCAGATTGAATACTGCCGCCCTGGCCCGCGCCTCGCGCAGCCACTGTGCCATCAGGCGTGTGATCCCCTGCGGCCGGTCCACGACGTCGCAGACCAGCCAGTCCACCTCCGCTCGTGTCCGGAAGCGGAAGGCGTCGGTACGCCGGTGTTCGACACCGGGATCTTGGGCAAGGTCCGGGGCGAGCGGGCCGTTATCGATGGCGGTCACGGTGAGCCCGCGCTCGCGCAGCAGCCAGGTCCAGCCGCCCGGGGCCGCCCCGAGGTCCACGGCGTGTTCGCCGGGGTAGGGCTGCTCGTGCTCCGGAACCAGGCGGTGGAGCGCCTCCTCGAGCTTGAGCACCGAGCGGCTTGGCGCGCTTCGCGGCATCCGCAGCCGGGGGATGCCGCCCGGCCAACCGCTGGCAGGGCCGACACCGGCTAAGCAGTGGCGGGAGTCGGGGAACAGCAGGCGCAGACGCTGCTGCGGATCGCCGGCAGTCACCCCGGCCTGAGTCAGCGCGTGGCGCAGGGGGCCAGCGAAGCGTCGGCAGAAGCGGGCCAGGGGGCGGCCTTCGTCGCTGTCCGGGTACTCGAGCCATGGGGAGGCACCGCCGGTCGCCGGGGGCAGCGCCGCCGCAATGGCTTCCGCGCGGCCGCCTTCCGGGAGCCCCTGCAGCTCGTCGACTAGGCCGGCTGCAGCGCGTGCAAAGACCAATGGCGGTGGCTGTTGCGGGGCGTCCCCGGCCGGGGCGTGGAAGACCACATAGGCGCTCTGCTCCCGTGCCCGGCAATAGCCGTGTACGCCGATTTCGCGCGCCGCTGCGGTAGCCTCGGAGGCGAGGCTCTGCTCGTAGCCGGCGCGGCAGTGGAGGATCCAACCTTGCCATTCCATGGCCCCATTGTACGGGTAGCGAGCCCGCCCCGGGGGCGACTATGCTGAGAAGGCGCATTCGTACCGTGCCTGAGGGGTATACCCATGGAAACCGTTCTTATTGTCGTCCTCGCCGTGCTGCTTTCGATCGTCGTCTCGGCGATCCGGGTCCTGCGCGAGTACGAGCGAGGTGTGATCTTCCAGCTCGGGCGTTTCTGGAGCGTTAAGGGCCCGGGCCTGATCCTGGTCATCCCCTTCATCCAGCAGATGGTCCGCGTCGACCTGCGCACGGTGGTCATGGACGTACCGAGCCAGGATGTGATCTCGCGGGATAACGTCTCGGTCGGCGTCAACGCGGTGCTCTACTTCCGCGTCATCGACCCGCAGCGGGCCATTATCAATGTTGAGGACTACCTCTCGGCGGTCAGTCAGCTGGCGCAGACCACGCTGCGATCGGTGCTTGGCCAGCACGAGCTCGACGAGATGCTGGCCGAGCGGGACAAGCTCAACGCGCACATCCAGGAGATCCTGGATCAGCAGACGGACTACTGGGGCGTGAAGGTGGCCAACGTGGAGATCAAGCACGTCGATATCGACGAGTCGATGATCCGGGCCATCGCTCAGCAGGCCGAGGCCGAGCGTGCCCGGCGGGCCAAGGTCATCCACGCCGAAGGCGAGATGCAGGCGGCCGAGAAGCTGCGGGATGCCGCCGAGGTGCTCGGCCAGAGCCCGGCCTCGCTGCAGCTGCGCTACCTGCAGACGCTGGTCACCGTGGCCAACGAGAATGAGAGTTCTTCGATCGTCTTCCCGCTTCCGCTGGAGCTGTTGCGTGCCTTTGGATACAGCGAGGGGCACGGGCCTGGTAGCGGTGCCCACGGGCAGGGGACGACCACCGGTGATGGAGGTGCGCGCTGAGCCGACGGCGGAGCCAGGGGGTCGAAGGTGGGGAGCGCCGGGGACGGCCGCGGCAGCGGCCCGCCCCCGGCGCCGAGGATGCCGCGCAGATCGAGGGCTTTCTCGACGCCCTGTGGGCCGAGCAGGGGCTTTCCGATGCGACCCTGTCGGCCTATCGCTCGGACCTGGAGGGGTTTGCCGCGTTCCTTGACCGGCGCCACGGGGGCGGGCTTGCCACGGCGCAGCGCAGCGATGTCTTGGCCTATCTGGCCGAGCGGGTGGCCGCCGGGGCGCGGCCGCGGACCACGGCGCGTCTGCTCAGCAGCCTGCGCCGCTTCTATCGCCGGCTGGTATCGACCGGGGTCCGTGGCGAGGATCCCACCGCCGAGGTCGAGGCGCCCCGTCTCGGCCACCCCCTGCCGGGCACGCTGACCGAGCGCCAGGTCGAGGCCCTGCTTGCTGCGCCGGATACCGACGAGCCGCTGGGACTGCGGGACCGCTGTCTGCTTGAGGTGCTCTACGCCACCGGGCTTCGGGTCTCGGAGCTGGTGGCATTGCGGGTGGACGGGGTAAGCCTGCGCCAGGGTCTGGTGCGGGTCGTCGGCAAGGGGGGGCGGGAGCGTCTGGTCCCGCTAGGCGAGGAGGCCCTGGACTGGCTGCGCCGATACCTGGATGAGGTGCGTCCGCTGCTGCTTGGTGGTCGGGTGGCCGAAGCCCTATTCGTGACGCGCCGCGGAGAAGGGCTGACGCGTCAGGCCTTCTGGTACCGGGTCAAGCGCTACGCCGTCGAAGCGGGGATCGATCCGGCCATCTCGCCCCACACGCTGCGCCATTCCTTCGCCACGCATCTGCTCAACCACGGTGCGGATCTGCGTGCTGTACAGATGCTGCTGGGCCACGCCGATCTGTCCACCACCCAGATCTACACCCACGTGGCCCGGCAGCGTCTGCAACAGCTCCATGCCGCGCACCACCCGCGCGGCTGAACCCGGCCGGAGGCTCAGCGCTCCAGGTGCTGGAGCTTGTCCGGCTTGCCGTCCCACTCCTCGGCGTCCGGCGGCGGATCCTTCTTCTCGGTGATCAGCGGCCACTTCTGGGCGAGCTCGGCGTTGAGCTCTAGGAAGTGCTCCATGGACGGCGGCAGGTCGTCCTCGGAGTAGATAGCCTCGGCCGGGCACTCCGGCTCGCAGAGGGTGCAGTCGATGCACTCATCCGGGTCGATGACCAGGAAGTTCGGCCCCTCGTGGAAGCAGTCCACGGGGCAGACCTCCACGCAGTCGGTGTACTTGCACTTGATGCAGTTCTCGGTGACGACGTAGGTCATGTAACTGGCTCCGTTGCCGTTTCAGGTCCTTCACCTGGGAGGTGATGGTGCCCAACCGGGCACCCTACCCGCGGCGAGCATTCTAACGACTCATGCACCGCGGTCCTACTCCTCGCACTGTCCCTTCAGCCAATAGATGGTCTCGAGGGCTTCCCGCGGGGTCAGCCCATCCGGGTCAAGGTTTTCGACCGCCGTGCGGACCGGGTCCGGTTCGGGCTCCGGCTGCGCCGGCGGCTGCAGGACCGGTTCGGGGCCGAACAGCGGCAGCTGGGCGGAGCCGCTGTCGTCGCCATCGCCCGACTCGAGGCTGCGCAGCTTCTCCCGAGCTGCCTGGAGGACCTCCTGCGGGACCCCGGCGAGGGCGGCCACCTGCAGTCCGTAGCTCTGGTTGGCGGGGCCGTCGCGCACGGCGTGCAGGAAGACGATGCGTTCGCCGTGTTCGGCGGCCTCCAGGTGGACATTGATGACCCCGGGGTGGATTTGCTCCAGGGCGGTCATCTCAAAGTAGTGGGTGGCGAACAGCGTGAAGGCCCGGATGCGCGTGGCGAGGCGCTCGGCCGTCGCCCAGGCCAGGGCCAGGCCATCGAAGGTGCTGGTGCCGCGGCCGATCTCGTCCATCAGCACCAGGCTCTCGGCGGTGGCGTTGTGGAGGATGTTGGCCGTTTCGGTCATTTCCACCATGAAGGTGGAGCGGCCCGAGGCAAGGTCGTCGGCGGCACCGATGCGCGTGAAGATGCGGTCGATGGGGCCCAGGACCGCGCGTTGCGCCGGGACGAAGGCGCCGGCGTAGGCTAACAGCGTGATCAGGGCGGTCTGCCGCATGTACGTCGATTTGCCGCCCATGTTCGGACCGGTGATCAGCAGCATGCGCCGGCGGTTGTCCAGGCGGACGTCATTGGGCACAAAGGGGGCATCCAGGGCCTGTTCGACGACCGGGTGCCGGCCGCCCTCGATGCGTACCCCGGGGGTGTCGGCCAGCTCCGGCTGGACATAGTCGAGGGTCCGGGCCCGCTCGGCAAAGGCGGCCAGGGCGTCTAGCTCGGCCAGTGCGGCGGCGCTGTGCTGGAGGGGGGTTAGCTCGGTGGCGAGGCCGGCAACCAGCTCTTCGTAGAGCGCCTTCTCGCGGGCCAGGGCGCGCTCGCGGGCGGAAAGGACCTGCTCTTCGAAGCGCTTGAGTTCCGGGGTGATGAACCGCTCGGCCGCCTTGAGGGTTTGGCGGCGGGTGTAGCGCTCCGGCATTTGGCTGCTCTGGCTGCGGCTGACCTCGATGTAGTAGCCGTGGACTCGGTTGAAGCCCACCTTGAGGGTCGGGATCCCGGTGGCCGCCCGCTCCTCGGCCTCCAGCGCAGCCAGGTAGTCATCGGCATTGCGCGACATCGAGCGCAGCTCATCGAGTTCGCCGTCGAAGCCGTCAGCAATGACGCCGCCGTCACGCACGGTTGCCGGCGGTGCATCGATGATCGCCCGCTGCAGCAGGTCGACGGTCTTCGGGTGTTCATCGAGCTCGACCCCAAGCTCCTGCAGGCGGTGGCTGTTGAGCTGCCCGAGAAGGATCTGCAGCTGGGGCAGACGCTCCAGCGCATCGCGCAGGCCGGTCAGATCCCGGGGGCGCGCCGTGCCGAGGGCGACCCGGGCGAGGATGCGCTCGACGTCGGCGCAGCCTTCTAGGGCGTTGCGCACGTCGGCGAAGGCACCGTCGGCCAGGGCAGCCACGGCGGCATGGCGGGCAGCGATGGTCCCGCTCTGACGCAGGGGGCGTTGGAGCCAACGGCGCAGCAGCCGGCCGCCCATCGCGGTGACGCTGGTGTCCATCACCGAAGCCAGGGTGTGCTCGGTCCCCCCGGAGAGGTTGCGCTCGATCTCCAGGTTGCGCCGGCTGGCGGCGTCGATGGTGATGGCCTCGTCCCTCGACTCGACGGTCAGGGCGCCCACGTGGGGCAGGGCAGCCCGCTGAGTCTCATTAATGTACTGCAGGAGCGCACCGGCGGCGGTCACCGGGGCGTGCAGCTCCTCGGCGCCGAAACCGGAGAGGTCGTGAGTGCCCAGCTGGCGCAGGATCAGGCGCCGGGCTGTATCGTGCTCGAAGTGCCACGGCGGGCGGCGCTGTGCCACGCATCCCCCCTCCGGCGCCGGAGTCTGGTCATCATCGGGGAGGATGAGTTCCGCGGGCCTTAGGCGCTCGAGCTCGGCAGCGAGGGACTCCTGGTCGGGTGCTTCGAGCACCGAGAAGCGCCCGGAGGAGAGCTCTAGGGAAGCCACGCCGAATCGGCCCTTGGGCCCTGGGGCCACGGCGGTGAGCAGGTTGGCACTGCGCTCCTCGAGCAGGGCGTCCTCGGTCAGGGTGCCGGGGGTGACCACCCGCACCACCTGGCGCTCCACCGGCCCCTTCGCGGCGTTGGGATCGCCGATCTGCTCGCAGATGGCCACCGACTCGCCGAGCCGGACCAGGCGGGCGAGGTAGCTCTCGACGGACTGGACTGGTACGCCGGCCATCGGGATCGGCGCGCCCGCTGATTCGCCCCGGGTGGTCAGGGTGATGTCGAGGAGTTTCGCGGCGCGCTCGGCATCCTCATAAAATAGTTCGTAGAAATCACCCATCCGGTAGAACAGCAGAGTCTCCGGATACTCCGACTTGATGCGCAGGAACTGTCGCATCATCGGGGTGTGTCCGGCGCCTGCCTCGGCGGTTTCGGCCTCTTGGGTAGCTGCTGCCATGGGGTGATTCCGGTGCCGCGTTGGATGAGGGGGAGATATGGTACACGACGACCGCACACTGCAAGAGCACGCGCGACAGGTTGGTGAGGCGTTGCAGCGATACGACCTCAGTCTGGCGGTGGCGGAGTCGTGCACGGGCGGGTTGCTGGCCAAGATCCTGACCGATGGTGGTGGTGCGTCCAGCTGGTTCGAGCGTGGGTTGGTGGTTTACAGCAATACGGCCAAGCGGGAGTTGGCAGGCGTCCCGCAGCGACTGATCGAGCAGCACGGCGCGGTCAGCCAGGAAGTGGCCGAGGCGTTGGCCCTTGGGGTGCTGGGCCGCGCGCCGGTGACCCACAGCGTGGCGGTGACTGGTGTCGCCGGCCCCGAGGGCGGGACGGCGGCCAAGCCCGTGGGCACGGTGTGGATCGCCTGGGGGTCGCCGGCCGGGGTCCAGGCCCGGATGTACCGGTTCCCAGGGGATCGGGACGCCGTGCGCCGGGCCAGCGTGGCTATGGCCCTTGAAGGGCTGCTGGAGCGTTGCCGGGGGGCGGCTTGAGCGGTGGTGCGGACAGGCCGCGTCTATATCAGATACTCCAGCGCTGGGCGCTAGCGGCCGATACCTCGAGTCAGGGGGCGTGACGGCGCCAAGGATGCCGGCGGGGCTGTTAGAATCGTTCGATGGTGCCGGGTGAAAGACTCGGCCGGGTTGTGGAATAATCCGCGACCCTGGCGGCGGGCCGGTGGCAGGGACGCAGACCGGGTCGAGGGGGCGCCGGAGCCCGTCATCATGGGGCAATCACGCGACGAGGTGGATTCGGAAATGGATGACGATCGCAAGAAGGCGCTCGGCGCCGCATTGGGGCAGATCGAGAAGCAGTTCGGCAAGGGCGCCGTCATGCGCATGGGTGACGCCCGCGCCGTGCGCGGGGATGTCAAGAGCATCTCCACCGGGTCACTGGCCCTGGATGTGGCGCTGGGTATTGGTGGCCTGCCGCGCGGGCGGGTGGTCGAGATCTACGGGCCGGAGTCGTCCGGGAAGACGACACTGACCCTGCACATCATCGCCGAGGCGCAGAAGGCCGGTGGCGCGGCGGCATTCGTTGATGCTGAGCACGCCCTAGACCCGGACTACGCGGAGGCGGTCGGGGTGGATATCAACGACCTGTTGGTCTCGCAGCCGGATACTGGCGAGCAAGCGCTGGAGATCGCCGATATGCTGGTCCGCTCGGGAGGGCTCGACGTGGTGGTGGTCGACTCGGTGGCCGCCCTTACGCCGAAGGCCGAGATCGAAGGCGAGATGGGCGATTCCCACGTGGGTCTGCAGGCGCGGCTGATGTCCCAGGCGCTGCGCAAGCTCACCGGCAGTATCCAGCGCTCCAACACTTTGGTGGTTTTCATCAACCAGATCCGCATGAAGATCGGTGTGATGTTCGGCAGCCCCGAGACCACTACCGGTGGCAACGCGCTCAAGTTCTACTCGTCGGTGCGCATGGACATCCGCCGCCTCGGGGCCATCAAGAAAGGTGACGAGGTCCTTGGTAACGAGACCCGGGTCAAGGTGGTCAAGAACAAGATGGCACCGCCGTTCAAGCAGGCGGAGTTCGAGATCCTCTACGGCGAGGGGATCTCCCGCGAGGGTGAGATCATCGACATGGGCGTCGCCCAAGGGTTCGTGGACAAGTCCGGTGCCTGGTACAGCTACAACGGGGATCGCATCGGGCAGGGCAAGGACAACGCCCGGCAATTCCTGCGCAACAATCCGCAGATCGCCGCCGACATCGAGGCCCGCATCCGCGAGAAGGTCCTCGGTACGGCTATTCCCGAGGCCGAAGCGACCGAGGGCGACGGTTCCGGCTCGGATTCGGACTCCGGCAAGGGGGCATGAGCGAAGCCGGGGTGGAGCCCGGGGCTGTGCGGGATGTAGCCCTGCGCCTGCTGGGCCGGCGCGAGCACACGCGGCGTGAGCTGGCGCAGAAGCTGGCCCGCCGCGGTTTCGATCCGGGCGAGGTGGAGCCGGTGCTCGAGGCCCTGGTCGATGAGGGGTTGCTGGACGAGACGCGCTTTGCGGAAGTCTTTGTGCGCAGCCGCGTCGAGCGGGGCCAGGGTCCGGTGCGTATCGCGCAGGAGCTTCGCCAGCGCGGAGTGATCGGCGGTGTGATCGACGAGGCGCTGGCGGACGCCGGTGTCGATTGGTGGGAGCAGGCCCGCGCGGTCCGTCAGCGTCGCTTCGGCGCGGTCGTTCCTGCGGATCGTCGAGAGGCGCTGCGGCAGGCGCAATTCCTGCAAAGGCGCGGGTTTACGGCAGAACAGGTGCGTGCGGCTGTGGCCGCCGCGGACGAAGACGACGAAAGGGGCCCGTATGGGTGAGAACATGACATCGGCGCAGTTGCGCGCCGCCTTCCTGGAGTTCTTCAGGGAGCGGGGGCACGAGGTCGTGCCGAGTTCGCCGTTGGTGCCGGCCAACGACCCGACGCTGCTCTTTACCAACGCCGGGATGGTCCCCTTCAAGGAGGTGTTTCTCGGGCGGGAGCAGCGCGGCTACCAGCGGGCCGCGAGCAGCCAGCGCTGCGTGCGCGCCGGCGGTAAGCACAACGATCTTGAGAACGTCGGCTACACCGCCCGGCACCACACCTTCTTCGAGATGCTTGGCAACTTCTCGTTCGGCGATTACTTCAAGCGGGATGCCATCCGCTACGCCTGGACATTCCTCACCGAGGTGGTCGGCCTTCCGGCCGAACGGCTCTGGGTTACGGTTTACGAGGACGACGACGAGGCGGCGCGGATCTGGCTGGAAGAGATCGGCGTGGATCCGGCGCGCTTCCGGCGCATCGGTGCCCACGATAACTTCTGGTCCATGGGCGATACCGGCCCCTGTGGTCCGTGCTCCGAGGTCTTCTACGACCACGGCCCCGAGGTTGCGGGCGGTCCGCCGGGGTCCGAGGACGAAGACGGCGACCGCTATATCGAGGTCTGGAACCTCGTCTTCATGCAGTATGACCGCGACGCCGAGGGCAATCTGCACCCGCTACCGAGCCCATCCATCGACACCGGCATGGGGCTGGAGCGTCTGGCTGCGGTCATGCAGGGCGTTCACGATAATTACGAGACGGACCTGTTCACGCCGTTGCTGGATGCTGCCGGCGAGATCGCCGGGGTGGCCGACCGGCGCAAGCCGTCGCTCAAGGTGGTCGCCGACCACATCCGGGCCTGCTCCTTCCTGATCGTCGACGGGGTGCTGCCCTCCACGGAGGGGCGCGGCTATGTGCTGCGACGCATTATTCGCCGGGCCGTGCGTCACGGCTACCAGCTGGGCATCGATGAGCCGTTCTTCTATCGCCTGGTCGAGTCGCTCGACACGGTCATGGGGGAGGCGTTCCCTGAGCTTCGCGAGCGCCGGGAGTTTGTCGAGAAGATCCTTTTCCAGGAGGAGAAGCGCTTTCGCGAGACCCTCGAGGACGGTCTCGCGCTGCTCGACGACTACCTTTCGGGCAGCGACAGCGGGGTGATCGACGGTGAGGTCGTGTTCAAGCTCTACGACACCCACGGGTTCCCGGTGGACCTGACCGCCGATATCGCCCGCGAGCGCGGCCTGGAGGTGGATGATCAAGGCTTCGAGGCGCGCATGGCCGAGCAGCGCGAGCGCGCGCGGGCGGCGAGCCGGTTCGGCGGTGCCCGCGAAGAAGTGGTCGATGCCGGGGAGAGTCGCTTTACTGGCTACGAGACGCTGGAGGATGTCGGCTCGGTGACCGGCCTGTATCAGGATGGCCGCTCGGTGCAGCAGCTGCAGGCTGGTGAGCAGGGCATGGTGGTTCTTGACCGGACCCCGTTCTACGCCGAATCGGGTGGCCAGGTGGGCGATCGCGGCGAGATCCTGGCCAACGGGCTACGCTTCCGGGTAGAGGACACCGTCAAGCAGGGAGACGCCCACGGCCACCTGGGGCGGCTTGAGGCGGGCCAGCTGGGCGTGGGGGACCAAGTGACCGCTCGGGTGGATCGCGGGACTCGCGAAGCGACCGTGCGCAACCACTCTGCCACCCATCTGCTGCACGCAGCCCTGCGCGAAGTCCTCGGCGACCATGTCCAGCAGAAGGGGTCTCTCGTGGCACCGGACCGGCTGCGTTTCGATTTCTCCCACTACGAGGCGCCGTCGCGCGAAGAGCTGGCGGGAATCGAGGCGCGCGTCAACGAGGAGATCCTCACCAACCACCCCGTCGAGGCCGCGAACATGGCCTACGAGGACGCGGTGCAGGCTGGGGCCATGGCCCTGTTCGGTGAGAAGTACGGGGATACGGTGCGGGTGATCTCGGTGGGTGATTATTCCCGGGAGCTCTGTGGCGGCACCCACGCCGCGCGGACCGGTGACATCGGTCTGTTCAAGATTGTTGACGAGACCGGCGTTGCCGGCGGGGTGCGCCGTATCGAAGCGTTGACCGGTGAGCGTGCCCTTGGCTGGGTCCAAGAGGCCGAGGAGCGACTCAATCGCCTCTCGGATCTGTTGCGGGTGGGTCCCGACAACCTGGTGATGAAAGTCGAGCAGCTCAGCGAGCGCGCCCGCGAGCAGGAGAAAGAGATTGAGCGCCTCAAGCAGAAGCTCGCGACCCAGGCCGGTCGGTCACTGCTGGACGATGCTGGCGAGGTTGCCGGTGTCCGCTTCCTGGCCACCTGCGTTGAGGGGGGTGGCAAGGGGTTGAGGGATACACTGGATCAGCTCAAGAACCAGCTCGGTAGCGGGGTGATCGTGCTGGCGGCGGTCCAGGGCGAGAAGGTTCAGTTGGTCGCGGGCGTGACCAAGGATCTGACCGATCGCCTCTCCGCCGGTGATCTGGTTAATCATGTCGCCGCCCAGGTCGGGGGGCGTGGCGGAGGACGGGCGGACTTCGCCCAAGCGGGCGGGAAAGACCCAAGCCGCGTCAATGATGCGTTGGCTTCTGTAGAAGCCTGGATTAAGGATAACTTGACTTAATGGCGTCTTATAACCATCCTATAATGCTTTCAATAGGAGGGTGAGGCGCCCCTGCTAGCTGAGGAATGCCCATGGGGCTGGTAGTCAAAAAATTCGGTGGAACTTCGGTCGGGACGACCGAGCGCATCCAGGCAGTGGCCGAGAAGGTCAAGGCCAGCCGCGAGGCCGGAGAGGACGTGGTCGTCGTCGTCTCCGCGATGAGCGGTGAGACCAATCGCCTGGTCGAGCTTGCCGAGTCGATCCACTCCGATCCTCCGGCACGTGAAGTGGACGTGCTTCTGTCCACCGGTGAGCAGGTCACCATCGCCCTGCTGACCATGGCGCTGGAGCAGATCGGCTGTCCGGCGCGCTGTTACACCGGTGCGCAGGTGCGGATCCTGACCGACAGCTCATTCAGCAGGGCGCGGATCCTCGATATCGATGCTGAGCCGTTGCAAGAGGATCTGCAGCGGGGACGTGTCGTGGTGGTCGCGGGCTTCCAGGGTGTCGACGAGGAAGGCGCGCTCACCACGCTGGGCCGTGGCGGTTCCGATACCACGGCCGTGGCGCTGGCAGCTGCACTGGAAGCGAGCGAGTGCCAGATCTATACCGACGTGGATGGGGTCTACACCACCGACCCGCGCGTCGTGCCCGAGGCGAGGCGGTTGGACCGTATTACGGTCGACGAGATGCTGGAGCTATCCAGCTTAGGCTCCAAGGTCCTGCAGATCCGGGCCGTGGAGTTCGCCGGCAAGTACCGCGTCCCCCTGCGGGTGCTGTCCAGCTTCGAAGAAGGGCCTGGAACGCTCATCACCTACGAGGAAGAGGGAATGGAAGAGCCGCTGATTTCCGGTATTGCGTTCAATCGCGACGAAGCGAAGATCTCTGTTATCGGGGTGCCGGACACGCCGGGGATCGCGGCGAAGATCCTCGGGGCGGTGGCCGACGCGAACATCGAAGTGGACATGATCATCCAGAACATCAGCCAGCAGGGGCTGACGGATTTCACGTTTACGGTCCACAAGCGCGATTATCAGGCCACCCTGGATCTGGTCCGGGACAACGCCGAACAGCTGGGGGCCCGGGAGGTTTATGGCGATGACAAGATCGTCAAGCTCTCCCTGGTCGGCGTCGGGATGCGTTCCCACGCCGGCGTGGCGAACACCATGTTCCGTGCGTTGTCCAACGAGGGGATCAATATCCAAATGATCTCAACCTCGGAGATCAAGATCTCGGTGGTTGTCGAGGAGAAATACTTGGAGCTTGGCGTGCGCGCCCTGCACAAGGCCTTTGAGTTGGATGTCCAGCCCGTGGCCGAGCTTGAGGGTCTCTCCGACGAGTAGCGCAGTTTCGGTCCTTCGGGGCGCAAAGGGGTGACGGCTAGGTCCCGGACCGCCCTGGAGGGCGAAGCGGCCGCCCGCTCAAGAGGCGCCGGTAGCGGTGGCATAATCAAGGAGTCAAGTTCGATGCTTATACTCACGAGGAGAGTGGGCGAGACGCTGATGATCGGCGACGATGTCAGTGTGACGGTGCTCGGGGTCAAGGGTAACCAGGTGCGAATCGGTGTAAATGCGCCGCGGGATGTCTCCGTGCACCGTGAAGAGATCTATGAGCGGATCCGTCACGAGAAGGATGGCGATGTCCCGGAGGCGGCCCCTGGGCAGGGTGCCGATTCGCAGTAGCTCGAGGGTTTACGGGGAGGGGGTCTATCCCTTAAGGTACGCACCCTACGGAGAGATGGCCGAGTGGCTGAAGGCGCTCCCCTGCTAAGGGAGTAAGGGCGAAAGCCCTTCGAGGGTTCGAATCCCTCTCTCTCCGCCAAAACAACGGTTGACTCGGCAAGCAGTCAACGGCAGAATAAAGCGCTTTATAGCGCCGGTAGCTCAACTGGATAGAGCATCTGACTACGGATCAGAAGGTTGGGGGTTCGAATCCTCCCCGGCGCGCCAACATCCGAAAAGCCCGGCCCGTAAGGGCCGGGCTTTTTTTATGCTCCGAGGAGCGAGCCTCCAGGCCTAGTGCTGGTGGTGTGACTGGGCTGCGTATCAGGCGATGCGCTCGGCGTGTGAGCGACCCAGCGTTCCCCCTCCTCTGCGCCGGCGGTGTCCGCGCCGCAACTGCCGCTTGACATTTCAAGCACAGCAGCTATAAGCCCAGCAAGGGATAGGGAGTGCCCCTTTGCGCGCACAGGGGAGGTCAGTCAAGCGCCCTTGATCTGTCAGTCCTTGAGGAGTGCCCCCCCATGCACGGCGAATATCTCAGAGGCCACTGCCCTCAAAAGAGCGTGTTCGGTCAGCCCGGCCGGTTTGGCCGGATGTTTCCCCATTTGCGCTCGTTGAAGGAGTCGCATCTCCCGCAGCCCGCGCAGCCTGATGCCCTTGGTGCCGCTGATGGCCCCATGAAAGACGACCTGGACGATGAGGGTGATAATCCCGGTATTCCCGCCGGGTTCACCTTCTTCGGTCAGTTCGTCGATCACGACATCACGTTTGACCCTACCTCCAGCCTGGAATCCCAGAATGATCCCCTGGCAGTGCGTAATTTTCGCATTCCCATGCTGGAACTGGACTCCGTCTACGGTGCCGGCCCTGCGGCGCAGCCTTATCTGTACGATGGTGAGGGCCGGCTCCTTACCTCGGCCGAGGGCGACCACGACATCCTGCGGAACCACCAGGGGGTCGCGATCATCGGCGACCCCAGGAACGATGAAAACCTCATCGTCTCGCAGATGCACCTGGCCTTCGCCAAATTTCACAATCAGGTGTTCGACCAGGAGGCGGGCCAGGACTTTGAAGAGGCCCAGAGGCTGGTTCGCTGGCATTATCAGTGGGTTGTCCTGCACGACTACCTGCCACGCATCTGCGGCCAAGCGCGGGTGGACGATATCCTCGAGAACGGGCGACGCCACTACTGGTTCGCCGAAGAGCCTTACATGCCGGTGGAATTCAGCGTGGCTGCCTTTCGGTTCGGGCACGGTCAGGTCCGGGCTGGGTACGCGATCAACGAGACCGCGGGCGGAGCGCGACTCTTCCCGAGTGAGGCGGATGCGCCGCGCGACGCATCGGAGCTCGTCGATCTGCGCGGCGGCGCGCCCGTCGCCAAGGAGCATACGGTGGATTGGGCCGGGTTCCTGGGCGACGGCGAGGGTGTGCAGCCCAGTCGGCTGATCAATACCCGGCTCAACGAGTCACTGCTGTTTCTGCCCGACTCGGTGGTGCCGGCCGGTATCCCCGATGAGGCTCGCTCACTGGCCACCCGCAATCTCAAGCGTGGGGCCGCTTTCTCTCTGCCTTCGGGGCAATCAGTGGCCGCCTGCATGGGGGCGAATGTGCTGAGCCAGGACGAGCTCTGGGGCGAAGTACCTGGTATGCCTACCCCTGCACCGGTGCCCGCTCCGCTGTGGTACTACGTCCTGCGTGAGGCCGAGGTGCGTGAGGCCGGCAAACGGCTGGGCGAGGTCGGCGGTCAGATCGTTGCCGAAGTGCTGATCGGCCTCCTGGAAGGTGATCGGGCCAGCTTCCTGAACCACGCGCCTGAGTGGAAACCGACCTTACCCTCGAAGAAGGAAGGGCACTTCACCCTGGAAGACTTAATTCATATCGCCCAGCGTAGTTAATAGCTGCAGGCCGCGGTTGACTCAGGGATCAGATTGGCCACGCCGGCGGGCAAGGATGCCCGCTTTACGCGGGACAACGAGGAACTCTAGCGCTGGTAGCGCAATTGGAGCCTGGCTGGCTTTAGTGTCAGGCAACAAGGCGACGTGCCCGAAGGGTAATCCGTCATGCCATACGGGCGCTCACAGATGCTGCAGACTTACGCCCGGGAGCCTTCGGTGCCGGTTCTGCAGGAGTCGCGGGTGACGGCGGACTGTGCATTCAGCATGACCGAGGGTGCCCAGGATTCCGGCGAGTTCTCGACGCCGGCCGTGGGGGACCTGATGCTGAGTCAGTCGGTTGGCTCTGCGTTTCGCTACGTCTGCGACATCGGTGCCGGTCGGTTCTCCGGGCGAACCGAGCCGATGGACTTCGTTGCGGTTGCCCCCAACGTCGATACCTATTGCAACGTTGCCAGCCCCGCCCGCCTGCGTTTTTTGGGTATTCCTCCTCCGCACCCCGTTTGGCCTGGACACCTCCCCCGGGGGTATAGTCAGGGCGCCCTGAGCCTTTGACTGCCCCCGCCTGGACCAAGACGGAGGTGTCAGATGAGCAACAAGAAGGCCAAGAGCAAC
>NZ_NHSN01000021.1 GCF_016653405.1 Halorhodospira halophila | reverse complement strand
CACGGCTGGCTGCTGGAGCGCCATGGGTTCCGGTCGCCGGCGCAGGTTCGTACAGACTACCTGGAAACCATGCCGATGGCGGCGTGATTATGCTTACCGGGTGTCCAGGCAACCGGGTGCGGTACACGGCGTGATTATGCTTACCGGGTGTCCAGGCAACCGGGTGCGGTACATTCCCGGCGAGTTTGCGCGCGCGTGCCTGGAGCGTGATGCCAGTGATCCGCTGGATTTCGGCGCTGTCCATACACGCCACCATCACGACCCGCTGATTATTCAGGGTTTGACCCTTGTTTGGCAGGAGATGGGCCGCGAAGACCCGGCCGCGCGGATCTTCCTAGACGGTATGATGGCCGTCCTGGTGGTCCGGCTGAGCCGCCTGTCCCAGCAGGTCGCCAGGGTGGAGGACTGCCGCGGGGGGCTGGCCCCGCGCCAGTCGGCACGGGTGATCGAGTACATGCACAGACATCTGGATCAGCCTGTTACGCTGGCCGAGCTCGCGGCGCTGTGCAGCTTGTCGCCATGGCACTTTTCCCGGGCCTTTGCCCACTCCCATGGGGATCCGCCCCATCGTTATCTGACGCGCCTGCGGCTGCGCAAGGCCCGGGAGCTGCTGGAAACCACCTCTTTGCCCATCCACGAGGTCGCATCGGCCACGGGTTATTCGCATCAACAGTTGGTGCGCCATTTTCGTCGTGCCACCGGCCTGCCTCCGGGCGTCTACCGCCAGCAGTATCGGGACCGGCGCTAGGGCCCCGGCCGGATCGAGTGGCTGAAACCGCAAGAAGTGGAAAGCAACCGCAATCCCATGGAAGCGGCGCCACGCCGGCCTGCCTATCATCAATCCAGATCCGTATAAGTGACCGGCGCATCAGCGCCGGCCCTGGCGAACCTGTGTGTCCGAACTCGCGATCTCGTGGGTGGCGAGATCCGAGTACTCGTGGGGCCACCCGAAGCGTCGACTCCGAGGGAGGAAGTCATCATGCGCATCACCAAGTCAGAGGTTCCGGAAGTCTTCAGCGTCCCTGGTGCCGTGGCGCGGCAGGTGCTGGATTTCGGCGATGCAAGCGATTACGGCAAGATGACCGGAGAGTACTTCTCGCTGGGAGAGGGCACCGATATTACCCCGTTGTTACAAGGGCTTGAGGGGGATCTGTGTCAGTCGCCTCACTGGGGTTACATGATCTCGGGGAGGCTCACCATCACCTTTTCCGACGGGGCCGAGGAAAAGGTGCGTGCGGCAGATCTTTTCTACTGGCCACCGGGCCACACGCTACGGGTCGAGGATGCCGAGATCATCCTCTTCAGCCCGCAGGCCGAGCACTGCGCAACGCTCAACCACCTGAAGAGCCAACTCTAGACATGCTCCGCGGCGGGCAGGCCCTGGCGGCCAACCCAGTCCCGGGCGAACTGCCAGGCCACCCGCCCGCTGCGCGAGCCGCGGTCGAGCGCGTAGGCCAGAGCCGCCTGCCGCGCCGCCTCGCTGTCGCCATCGCTGCCTCCCAGGTGCTCGATCCAGCTGCCCACGATTTCCAGGTAACGCTCTTGGGCGAATGGGTGGAAGGAAAGGCGGACCCCGAAGCGCTCCGAGAGCGAGATGCGCTCCTCTACGCCGTCACCGTGGTGGAGCTCGCCGCCGCTGATGCGCGCCTGGTCGTTGTCCGCCATCTGCTCCGGGACCAAGTGGCGTCGGTTCGAGGTCGCGTAGAGCAGCACGTTGTCGGCGCAGCCACTCAGTGAGCCGTCCAGCACCGCCTTGAGGGCCCGGTAAGAGTGGTCGCTGGCGTCGAAGGAGAGGTCGTCGCAGTAGACAATAAAGCGCTCCGGGCGCTGCGCGAGCAACGGCAGCAGGCGGGGCAGATCGGTGAGGTGCTCGGGTTCCATCTCGATCAGGCGCAGGCCCTGCGCCGCGAAGGCGCGGTGCAGGGCCTGGATCAGCGACGACTTGCCGGTGCCGCGTGCGCCCCACAGCAGTGCGTTGTTCGCCGGCAGGCCGGCGAGGTGCTGTCGGGTGTTGCGCAGCAGGGTCGTCTTCTGGCGCTCGATGCCGTGTAGGTGCGCGAGCTCGATCCGGGGCGTGACCGCGATCGGTTCCAGATAGCCGCGTTCGGCACGACGCTGCCAACGGAAAGCGGTGGTGGCATCCCAGTCCGGTGCCGTCTGCGCGGGCGGCAGCAGAGGCTCGATGCGCTCGAGCAGGCGTTCAGCGCGGTCGAGAAACTGTTCCAGGCGGTCCATGAGCCTCCCTTTTCTCATCGGCTTGGCACGCGGGGGCCCGCCTGCGGTTGTTACCATGGCGGGCATGATCCGGTTCAACGATATCACCCTGCGCCGCGGCGCTGAGCCCCTGCTCGAAGGGGCCAGTGCCACCATCGACCCCGGCCACAAGATTGGGCTGATCGGTGCCAACGGGTCGGGGAAGAGCAGCCTGCTGGCGCTGCTACGCGGCGAGTTGGCCACCGACCGTGGCGAGTTGCAATGTCCCGGTGGGTGGCGGGTCGCCTGGATGGCCCAGGAGACGCCGGCCCTGGAGCGCCCGGCGCTGGAGTTCGTCCTGGACGGGGACCAGGCCCTGCGTCAGGCGGAGCAGGAAGTGGCGGCTGCGGAGCGTTCTGCGGATGGCCACCGGATTGCGGCTGCCCACGCCCGGCTCGAGGCGGCGGATGGCTACAGCGCGCCGGCGCGGGCCGAGGAGCTTTTGAACGGGCTGGGTTTCGCCCCCGGCGACGGGCAGCGCCCGGTCTCGGCCTTCTCCGGCGGTTGGCGGGTGCGGTTGAGCCTGGCCCAGGCGTTGATGGCCCCCTCGGATCTGCTGCTGCTCGATGAGCCCACCAATCACCTCGACCTGGAGGCCGTCCTCTGGCTGGAGCAGTGGCTTCGCGAATACGCCGGCACGCTGCTGCTGATCTCCCACGACCGGGAACTGCTCGATCGGGTCGTCGATGGCGTGCTCCACATCGAGCAGCGTCAGCTCCATTTCTATCGCGGCGGTTACAGCGATTTTGAGCGTCAGCGGGCCGAGCGACTGGCCCGGCAGCAGGCGCTCTACGAGAAGCAGCAGCGCGAGATCGCTCACATGCAGCGGTTCGTCGAGCGATTTCGGGCCAAGGCCAGCAAGGCGCGCGCGGCACAGAGCCGGATCAAGGCGTTGGAGCGGATGGAGCGCCTGGCCCCGGCACACGCCGACTCGCCTTTCACCTTCGAGTTTGTCGACGCCCCGGCGGCGGCCAACCCGTTGCTGACCCTGGACGGGGTGGATCTGGGGTATGCCACCGATCCGGTGCTTCGTGGCGTGACGCTGAGTCTGGCCCATGAGGATCGGATCGGGCTGCTCGGCCCCAACGGCGCGGGTAAATCCACGCTGGTGCGCGCCCTGGCGGGTGAGTTGCAGCCGCAGACCGGCGTTATGACGCCGGCATCGGGGCTGCGGGTTGGCTATTTTGCCCAGCATCAGCTTGAGCAGCTCGATGCGCAGAGCACGCCGCTGGAGCATCTGCATCGCTTGGCGCCGGGGGCCGCCCCGCAACGGCTGCGGGATTTTCTGGGTGGCTTCGGCTTTGTCGGTGATCAGGCCACCGAGCCGGTGGCGCCGCTTTCCGGCGGCGAGAAGGCGCGGCTGGTGCTGGCGCTGCTGGTCTGGCAGCAGCCGAATCTGCTCTTGCTCGATGAGCCGACCAACCATCTGGATCTGGAGATGCGCCACGCGCTGACCCGGGCCCTACAGGGGTTCGCCGGGGCGGTGGTGGTGGTCTCCCACGATCGCAGCCTACTGGCCGCCACCGTCGACCGGTTCTGGCTGGTGGCCGACGGCGGTGTCAGCCCGTTCGATGGCGATCTGAACGATTACCACGGTTGGCTGGTCGAGCGGCGTCGGGTCGGCGCGGGGCGTCGTTTGGATGAGCGCTCCGGCGCTGGCGCATCCGCCCCGGATGCAGCGCAGAAAGCCGGAGGGCGCAAGGACCAGCGACGCCGGCAGGCGCAACAGCGCGCGGCGCTGAAGCCGCTGCGTGAACGCGCCGACGCGCTGCTGGAGCGAATCCAGGCCTGCGATGAGGCGCTCGCGGGGCTCGAGGCGCAGCTGGCCGACCCGCAACTCTACCAGGGCGATCCGCAGGCATTGACGGGGCTGCTGCAGGAGCAAGGTCGCCTGCAACGCGAGCGTGAGGGTTTAGAGGAGCAGTGGGTCGAGGCCGAGGAGGCCGTGGAGGCGGCCCAGGCTGCCGGGCAGTAGGTTGCGTGCCGTTGCGGCGCGGCAGGTCAGGGGCATGCCGGCCGGGCGGCGGGCGCCCGGCCGGCTGGGATCGCTTCAGCCGTTGAGATCGCTGCGGATCTGCTCGCGGATCCGATGGATCCAGACCAATGCACCGACGATCAGCGCGGCGCCGAGGCCCAGCACGGTGGCCTGCTCCGGGTTGGAGAGCAGTTCGATCTGCGTGCCCGGGCTGAGGTCCGTCCACACCATGCGCCCGGCGTCTTCCGCCGTCGCACAGAACTGGGCAAAGAGAAAGCCGCAGTAGAGCACCGCCACGCCGAGAAAGCCCACCAGCGCCGCCTGCCGGATTCGTTCGGACTGCTGGTAGCCACGTTCATAGTCCCAGTAGCCCAGCGCCGTGCGCTGGAACTCGAACTCTGCGGCGCGCAGCTTGTTGCCGATCTTCTCGTAAAGGAAGAAGGCAATGCCGATCAGCACTGCGGCGATGGCCACCCACGGGCTCACCGCCAGGTGCTCGCTCCAGAACTGTTCCACCAGGTAGGCGGTGACGAAGTGCGCCACCAAGAGGATCGCCAGAACGCTGCCCCAAAGCAGCGGGATCCGGCGATTGGTGTAGATCCGTAGCGCTTCGATAATCTCTTCGTTGCGTTTCATAAGCCAATCCTTTCCGTTGTCCGCTCCGGTGCGTGGGGCGAGGGCGCCCGGGGCTTCGCGCGGAGCAATCCGCTAGCAGCGCGGCATTAACCTACTCGCCGGTGTCTGCGGCTGCAAGCAGTCGAGGCGTTTTTCTGCATCCGAGGTATCGGTTTTTCTAACAGTGTCGGTCAGCCGTGGCTGACGTTGCCGAGTCGTTCCTGGAGCGTGTTGAACAACTGGCGTGCCGGCTCGCTGGGCCGCCCGGCGCCACGGTGGAGGGCCAGCTCGATGCTGGGCAGTTCCGGTAGCCCCGTCTCCTGTCCCAGTGTGCGCAGATCCGGATCGAGCATCGAAGGGGTGAGAACCGTCACGGCCAGCCCGGAGCGGACTGCCGCGCGCAGCCCGGCCAGGCTGGTACTGGTATAGGCAATGCGCCAGGGGAAGTCGGCGGCCTCCAGGGCTTCGACGGCTTGCTCGCGGAAGGTGCACACGCCCTGGCGGGAGAGGGCGAGCGGGAGTGGTTCGCGCTCCTCGGCGGCGTACGCCGCCGCTGCCGCCCAGACGAGGGGCTCGCGGCGCAGGACCTCGCCGCCCGGGCTTTTCGGTTGCCTGGTAACGACGGCCAGGTCCAGCTGGCCCGCCTGGACCTGCTCGATCAGGTCAACGCTCAGGCCGCCACTGACTTCGAGCTCGATGCCGGGGTAGCGGGCCTCGAAATCGCTCAGGCTCTCCGGCAGGAACATGATGTAGTCGTCGGGGATTCCCAGCCGAACCCGTCCCTCCATGCGCTCCTCCTGAAGCTCCTGCCAGGCGAGGGCATTTTGCTGCAATAGCCGACGCGCGTGGGCGAGCAGTCGTTCGCCCTTGGTGGTTGTCGCCAGCTTGCGCTGGTCGCGGCGCAGAAGGCGGTGGCCGGCCAACTCCTCCAGGCGGGTAATGTGAGCGCTGACAGTGGATTGGGCAAGGTGCAGCTGCTCGCCGGCGGCCGTGAAGCCGCCTTGTTCAACGACCGCGACGAAGGTCTGGAGCAGCGTTAGATCGAGGATGCGTGTCTTCATGAGCGATCGAGCAACGTGATCGGTTGATTATGAAGATTCGTTTGGAAGATCGAATGATGAGCCCTATATTACGCGGCCCGTTCATGTCCATCAAAAGGTTAGAGGAGGTCATGCGTTGCTGAACCGTGCGCTGCTTTCGGGTCTTGTGGCTGGTGTTTTTTCGGTAAGTCTGTGGGGCAGTCTGCCGTTGTTGCGCCAACTTACCGATTTGCCGGCCATGATGACGACGGTAGTGGCCCTGATGGCGGCCGCTGCGGTCGCTTGGTGTTCGGCAATTTTGGTGCGTGAGCCGCACGGCCGAATGCCGGACCCGGATCTGAGCTACTGGCTCGGCGGCGTGCTCTCGCTTGTGGCAGCGCTCTACCTCTACTTCGCCGCGCTGGCCTGGGGGGAGCCAGCACGCGTGACGTTGGTCACGTACCTGTGGCCAGTGGTGTTCGTGCTTGTCGCCAATTGGTTGGCCGGGCGCGGGGTTCAGCCCCGGGTGCTCGTCGGGATGGTCGTGGCGTTTGTCGGCGTGGCGCCGCTGATCCTGGGAGACGCGCCTGCCGGGGCGCCTGCCGGGGCGGAGACTCCGTTGGTCGCTTACGTCTTCGGGGTGATCAGTGGTTGTGCTTGGGCGGCGTTCTCGGTCTACCTCACGCAGGCGGGCTCGATCCCGTTCCGCGGCTATGCGCGAATGTTCGCCCAGGCGACGCTCATCGCCGTGGTGCTCCAGCTCCTGCTTGGTGAGAGCGTCAGTGCACCTCAGGGTACGGACTGGCTGGCGGCCGCCCTGATCGGCGTGGGTCCGTACGGGATTGCGTTCATGACCTGGGGGCTCGCCCTGCGCAAGGGTCCCACCGGGCTGCTCGGTGTGCTGACCTACATGGTCCCGGTCATCTCGGCGGTCCTGCTGGTTCTCACCGGCTTTACCGAGCCGGAGCCGGCTCTGCTGATCGCGGGCCTGGCCGTGGTCGGCGGTGCGCTGCTGGCGCAGAGCGCCGAGGGTCAGTCCGAGTCGGGTGCCGCCGAGCGGGACCCGGACGCAGTGGAAGAAGCCTCAGCCCGCCGGGCGATGGATCGGGCCAGCCCCGAGAATATGAGGGAGTGAGCTGGGGCTAGGGCGTACCAGTAGAGTAGGCCCCAGACCCCGGCCGGGTGCCAGTGGTTGGCCACCGTGATTTCGGTGCCGCCCCCGGTTCGCGGCGTGAGCTCGATCTCTAGTACGCCGGAGCCGGGGGCGCGCATGCCGAACCACAGGGTCATCCGCCGCTCCGGTTCCAGTTCGATAACCCGCCAAGAGTCGATCATGTCGCCCACGCGTAGCTCCGTCGGGTGGCGTCGGCCATAGTTCCTGCCCGGTCCGCCTACCAGCCAGTCCAGGGTCTCGCGGATTTTCCACAGCGCGTTGGCGTAGTAGTAGCGGTTCTCGCCCCCGATGGCGGTGACCACGGGCCAGACGGCATCGGGCTCCGCGGTGGTGACGGCGGAGCCGTGGGCCTTTTTGGCGTAGTAGCTGTAGTCGATCCGGTAGTTGCGGAACATGAAGGCGCCCTCGGTCCAGCGGGCCGCCACGGACCGCTCGCGCTCGGCGCGGAAGACGTCGCGCACGGCGCCGCGGAAGTCCCGCAGCTGCTGGGGTACCAGGCGGCGGATCTCGCTGTCATCGGCCCGGTAGTCCTCACGCAGCCCCTCGATCAGGGCTCTGGCGATCGGTGTGGGGACGGCGGTGACGAGGCGCAGCCAATAGGAGGAGAGCTTCGGAGTCAGCAAGGGGACCGGGATCACTTTCGGGGGGCGCCGTCCCGCCTCCTCGGCGAGGATGCGCATCATCTGGGCGTAGGTCAGGTGTTCCGGGCCGGCGACGTCCAGAATGGCTCCGGCGGTTTCCTCGCACTGCGGTGCCCGACGCAGGTACTCAAGAAGATCCTGCAGCGCAATGGGCGGCGACTGCGCAAAGACCCAGCGCGGCGTGACCATGATCGGGAGGTGGAGCACTAGGTCGCGCATGATCTCGAACGCCGCCGACCCAGGTCCAACGATGATGCCGGCCCGCAGCTCGGTCACCGGCACGGATCCTTCGCGCAGGGTATCGCCGGTCTGTCGCCGCGAGAGGATGTGCGCGGAACTCGCCGACTCGGGCACCAGTCCACCGAGGTAGACGATTCGGCGCACCCCGGCCTCCGCGGCGGCAGCCGCGAAGTTGCGGGCCGCCTCGACATCCAGGGTCCCGAAGGCCTTGCCGGCGCCCATGGAGTGGACCAGGTAGTAGGCCACGTCCGCACCCTGCAGGGCCGGTACCAGGGTCTCGGGCTTGAGGGCGTCGGCAGCGACCAGTTCGGCCCCTTCCCACTCGCGGGCTTCGAGCACCTCGCGGTTGCGGGCAACCGCCCGCACCCGGCAGCCGGCTTCGAGCAGTTCGGCGACCAGGTGGGAGCCGATATAGCCGCTGGCGCCGAAAACCACGTAACGCGAGGAGTTGTTCGCCGCGGAGTCGTGCTGCGGATGGTCCGTGTCCATGATCCTGCTCTTCCCCTGCGTCTGGTCTCCTATCCAGTAGGATGACGGATCAGGGCGATAAGTTCATCGGTTGATTCCGGGCTGTGACACCATGACCCGGTGATGCGGTCGAAGGAGGGGGCGTTGATGGCAAGGGTCCTGGGGCGTTGTCTGCGTGGAGCCGGGGTGTTGCTGCTGCTTGCAGGGGCGCTTTCGATAGCCGGAGGGTGTACCGGACTGCCCGCGGGGGTGGATCCCGTCGATGGGTTCGAGGCGGAGCGGTTTACGGGGCAGTGGTATTCCATCAAACGGCTCGATCATCGCTTCGAGCGGGGCCTGACCGACGTCAGCGCGGAATACTGGATCCGCGAGGACGGGCGCCTCGGCGTACGCAACCGCGGGTACGATCCCAGCGATGAGCAGTGGCAGGAGATTGAGGGTACCGCGCGGTTCCAGGGCGAACCGGATGTGGCCAGCCTGACGGTGACCTTCACATGGCCCATCCGCGGCGGCTACCACGTCATCGCGCTGGATAAGGACGCGTATGAGTGGGCGATGGTCTCCGGTCCGACCCGTGGGTACCTGTGGATCCTCTCCCGGGAGCCGGAACTCGATGAGCAGATTCTGGAAGAGTTGGTCGGCCGGGCCGAGGCGCTGGGGTTCGATGTCGAGGAGCTCCAGCGGGTGGAGCACGGCACGGCGCCATCGGGGTGAGCGGCGGCGGCTGCGGATCCGGCCACTGGCCGGCTCATCGCGGGGCGAATCGGGCGATCAGCGCATCCAGGTCGGCCAGTCGAAACGGCTTGAGCAGGTAGCCGTCCAGGGTGCCATCGGCGGTTTCCAGCGTCTCGTTGGCCGCATCGGCACTCAGCGCCACCACAGGGAGTCGGCACAGCTCGGGATCCGCGCGAAGGGCGCGCAGCACCTCGCGGCCATGCATGTCGGGCAGGTGCATGTCCAGAAGCACCAGATCGGGCTGACACTGCCGGACGCGCGCCAAGCCCTCGGCGCCGGTCCAGGCCTCATCCAATTCGACCCCCGTTTTGCGGCGGATCAGACCGCGGACGACCATCATGTTCAGCTCGTTATCCTCGATGTAGCAGATGCGCATGGGCGCTGCGGGCCTCGTCTCATCGAGGCGCAGGGGGATCTCCGCGCTTGACGGGGAGGGCTCGTTGAGGTGGTAGGGCAGGGTTAGTCGCATGGTGGTCCCGCGTTCCGGGGCGGTGGTGAGCAGGTTCAGGTCGCCGCTCATCATCCGGGCTAGGCGCCGCGACAGCGATAGACCAATGCCACTGCCTTCGATGGAACCGGCCTCGCGTCCGAGCCGCTCGAACGGCTCGAACAGGCGTTCGCGTCGGGCATGGGGGATGCCGCTGCCCGTGTCCGCGACATCGATATGTACGCCGTGCTCGGCGGCGGACCAGGAGACGCTGATCGTGCCCCCCGGGCGGTTGTACTTGATGGCGTTGGAGAGCAGGTTGAGCAGGATCTGGCGGCTGCGGACCGGGTCCGCTCGGGCCCAGGGGGCCGGTTCGGCAGTGTCCTGGCAGTCCACGAAGAGCCCGCGGCGCCGCGCCTGCTCGCCGATCATCGCCAAGCTGTTGCGCACGAGAGCATCGACGGCCAGCGGCTCGGCGTGAACAGCCAGTTGACCCGCCTCGATCTGCGCGAAGTCGATGACGTCGCCGATCAGATCGCGCAGGTGCCAGCCCGCCGACAGGATCTGGTCAAGGTGGTGATCCCGGTCTGCGGACGCTTCAGGCGGGGTGTGGTGGAGCAGCTGAGCGAAGCCAGTAATGGCGTTCAGCGGGGTGCGCAGCTCGTGGCTCATGGCGGCGAGGAATTCCGATTTGGCCCGGCTGGCTCGTTCGGCGCGCTCGCGGGCCTGGCGCAGATCCTCGTTCAGTTGAGCCATCTCCGCTTCGCCCTGCTTGCGCTGGGTGATGTCGCGGAAGTAGACCGCCAGCCCCTCTTCGGAGGGGTAGGCCCGCGCCTCAAACCAGGTCTCGACCGGCGCGAAGTAGGCCTCGAAGACCACTGGATCCCGCTTGGCCATGGCATGGCGGTAATTTGCCTCGAACGCGGTGCCCAGCGCTTCGGGGAAGACCTCCCAGGCCACGCGGCCGAGGATCTGCTCGCGCCGGCAGTTGAGTTGGCGTTCCGCCTCGCGGTTGAGATAGGTGAAACGCCAGGCTGGATCGACCAGGAAGAAGGCGTCGGTGATGCTCTCCAGCGTGGTCTCCAGGCGCTGTGACAGGCGCCGGGCCTGACGTTCGGCGGCCTTGATGTCGGTCAGATCCTGCAGCGCGCCGCGCAGGCCCAGGATGTTGCCGTAGTCGTCCATCAGCGGTTTGCCCAGCTTGCGGACATGGAGCCGGCGGCCGCTGGTGGTGTGGATATCGACATCGACCTGGAAGGGGCGGGCATGGTGGAGGGCGGCGTGGGTGGCTCGGGTGACCGTGGCCCGATGCTCGGGCGGGTAGAGGCCGAGTCCGGTGCGCAGGTTCAGGGGGCGGTCCGGGGGCAGTTCGAGGAGTCGTCGGGTCTCCATGGACAGGTGGATGACCTGTGTGGAGCGGTCGAGCATCCAGCCACCGATCGCGGTGGTCGCCTGCGCGACCTCGAGGAGGGTTTGCTGATCGGTCACCATGGCGTTGAGCCTTCCCTAGCTGCGGCAGCTTGTCGCTCATCCATACCGTGTAAGGGTGTCCGGTGGCAACCCTCATTGTTCCGGCGGCGGCGTGTCGCGCCCTGTCAGCTTTCCCTGACGCGCGGGCGCGGCTACCATAGCCGGCGTTCTGATCAGGGCCAGCGCGAGAGCCAACCATGAGTGAGACCGTCAAGTATGTGCTCGATGAGGCGCGGATACCGCGCGCCTGGTACAACATCAGTGCCGACCTACCTGCCCCGCTGGCACCGGTGCTCCATCCGGCGACGCGGGAGCCCGTCTCTGAGGGGGATCTGGCACCGCTGTTCCCCCGTGGCGTGATCGAGCAGGAACTGAGCACCGAGCGGGAGATCGAGATCCCCGAGCCGGTCCGTGACGCGTACCGGCAGTGGCGGCCGGCGCCGCTTTACCGGGCGCGCCGCCTGGAAAGGGCCCTCGATACGCCGGCACGGATCTATTACAAGTACGAGGGCGTCAGTCCCGCCGGGAGCCACAAACCAAACACGGCTCTCCCGCAGGCCTTCTACAACCACGCCGAGGGTGTGCGCCGCATTACCACCGAGACCGGGGCTGGTCAGTGGGGTTCTTCACTGGCCCTCGCTGGTGCCATGTTCGGCCTCGATATCGAGGTCTTTATGGTCGGGGTGAGTTACAGGCAGAAGCCGTACCGGCGCGCTTTCATGGAGAGCTTCGGGGCGCGGTGCATCGCTAGCCCGAGCCAAGAGACGGCCTTCGGGCGCTCGGTGCTGGCGGACAACCCGGACAGCACCGGGAGCCTGGGTATCGCCATCGGTGAGGCGGTCGAGCTGGCCGCGCAGCGCGACGACACGAAGTACGCGCTGGGCAGCGTGCTCAACCACGTGCTGCTGCACCAGACCGTTACGGGGCTCGAGGCCATGGAGCAGCTGGCCATGGCCGATGATTACCCCGACACCGTCATTGCCTGCACCGGGGGAGGCAGCAACTTCGCGGGCATCGTCTTCCCCTTCCTGGGGGCGGCCATGCGCGGCGGGCCGAGCATCGAGGCCATTGCCGTCGAGCCGTTGGCCTGTCCGACCCTGACGCGGGGCCGGTTTGCCTACGATTACGGCGATTCGGCGCAGTTGACGCCGCTGACCAAGATGCACACCCTTGGCTCCGGTTTCATGCCGCCGGGGTTCCACGCCGGGGGGCTGCGCTACCACGGTATGGCCCCGCAGATCAGCCACCTGATGGACCTCGGCTACCTCGACGCGCGGGCCTACGATCAGCTCGACTGCTTCGCCGCCGGGCTGCAGTTTGCCCGGGCCGAAGGAATCATCCCCGCGCCGGAGGCCAACCACGCGGTCAAGGCCGTGATCGATGAGGCACAGGGGTGCCGCGAGCGTGGCGAGTCGAAGGCGATCCTGTTCAATCTCTGCGGCCACGGCAATTTCGACATGCAGGCCTACACGGATTACCTGGCGGGCAACCTCAGCGACCTCGGCGGGAGCCAGGTCGAGACGGCCATGGCGCTGTCCGGACTGCCGTCGGTGGAGCGCTGACGGCGGCCTGCCCATCCCACTTTCAGAGTAAGGAGCGCAGCATGACCAACGAGATCCTCGAGGAGCGGAAACGGTTACTCCAGGAACTCACCAAGTCGACCTGGCTCTCCGCCGGGATCAGCTTCTCGCTGGCGGCGATCGGTGGCGTGATCGCCTACCTCATCGGTATCCAGCGGGATCTGCTCCCCGGTGCGGAGCAGACGCTGGCGGTCATGATCATCGCCATCGCACTGCCGGCCGCGATCTTCGTGCTTGTCGGTCTGCGCAAGATGTTCTGGATCCGGGCCATCAGCGCTGAAACGGAGCGGCTGCAGTCCCGGCAGTTCCTCACCCGCTACGTCGAGGCGCTCGGGCCGATGGGGCTGCGCAGCCTGTCCGTCATTGCCAAGGCGCAGGTGGATCGGGCCCTTGAGCGCGAGAAGAACGGCGAGAAGGCCACTGCCCGGGAGTACGCCGAGGCGCTGCGCTATGTGCTACTAATCGATCCGGTCTGAATCCGCCCCGCTCCGGGCCTCGGTGTGCCGGGGCCCGGGGTGCTGCTGCGGGGTGGTGATCCGATAGCCTTCGACCAGCCGGTTGACGTGTGCGGGCACCATGGTCCGGGCGCGCCGGGGCGCCTTATGTCGGAGGTGGATGAGGGTCTCGGCGGCCTTCATCTCCAGCCGCGCCCGCGCCAGCTCCAGCCCGCGTGGGCCGACATACGGCATGAGCCGGCCGACGATCGGCCGCAGCCAGTTCGGCATGCCTCGCGCCGGCATGCCCCCCGCTGCGCGCTCAGTATTGTCGATGAAACCCTGCACCGGGCCAGCGCGCTTGCCCCCGGAGCTTGGCTGGCGCAGGCGCACTTCGTCGCCCAGCAGCTCCAGCATGGCCTCGCCGCGTTCATTGCGCACGATGATCCACTGCTCGCCCCGCCCGGCCATGTAGCCGACGGTGATGTCCGCCAGGGCGTTGGTGTAGTCGACGCAGGTGCGGCAGGTTAGCGGCCAGAAGTCGGCGGGCAGCCTGGAGATCGGCAGCTGCAGGAAGGGGATCTCGCGTTTGCTGCCGTCGCGGAAGCGCAGTTCGACGTAGTAGTCGGCCCGGAACTCCAGGTAGGTCACGTCCTCTGGTGCAGGGGTCAAGAGTTCGAGGAAGCGGTGGAAGTGCTCTGTCGACGTGTTGTCCGAGCACGGCGTGCCGATGATCTCCAGGCGTTCCAGGCCGAGTTCGCGCTCGAGGGCTCTCAGCGGGTAGGTCTGGCAGGGCAGTGCGATCACCCCTAGCCGTCGGTAGCCCTGCGCCAGCGCAGGCTCAAGCAGGGCGAGCAGGGGGGCATAGCCCATGCGCATGCCGCGGCACTGAGTCAGCTGCGCCGGATCGGTGACCAGAACGGGGCGGGGTCGCCAGGGGTCGTCGGCGTTGCCCGTGACGGTCAGGACCGCGTCCACGCGCCCGCTCTCCAGCAGCCGTTCCGCCAGTCGGGTGGTGACGCCGGTCCACTGAGCGCCGGCCCGCGGGCGTCGCAGGGCGGCCTGGTGCATGCTCCGGAAGGGGCCGAAGTGCAGCTCGTCCGGGCGCTCAGGATCCCGGCTGCGGCCGTGCGTCCGGCGCTCCAGTCCAGGGTAGTCCGGACGGATGAACTGACAGGCTCGGCCGCAGCGCTTGGGCTCGGAGCTGCGCGAGAGTCCGCAGTCGGTGCAGAGATCCCGCGGGGCCGCAGCGGCCAGGGGGGGGGTCTGCGCAGTGGCTGGATCCATGACAGGGCCCTCGCTCAGTCGCCCAACGACAAGGAGCTCAAGCTAGAGGGGTGTGCGGGGTGGGTCAAGGGAGGTGCGGCACCGGTCAGTCGGCGTCGTTGTGGGAGGTCATCAGGCCGTGGCGTCGCAGCTTGGAGTAGAGGCTCTGGCGGCTGAGTCCGAGTAGTTCCGCTGCCGAGGCCCGGTTGTCGTGGGTGATGTTCAAGGCCGTCTCGATGCACATGCGCTCGATCAGGTCGGTCGCTTCGCGGACCAGATCGCGCAGGGGCACCTGGCCGACCAGGGCCGTAGTCTGCTCGATGGAGCGCAGGCGGTTGTGTTCACGCGGCTGCTGGCGCAGTGCGGCGCAGGGGCGCAGGTCCCGGCCCACCGCGGCGATTCGTCCGTCGCCGATCGGGATCAATCGGTAGCGCACCGGGATCGGGTTTCCGCGCTCGTCGATGTGCTGCAGGGTTGCGCTCTGCTGGTCGACGAGCAAACGGTCGACGGTCTGATGCTCCGTCGCACCGACCACCTCGCGCCATTGCCGGCCCCGCCAGCCAGCGGCGGCGCGGACACCCGGGTCATCGCTGCCCACCGCCACGTCGTGGATGGTTCCTTCAGCATCCACGATCAGGGCGATATCCGCGGCGGCCTTGAGCAGCCGGGCGACCGTCTCCGCGGGCAGATCGCCCAGCGTCTGTTGCGGCGCGTTCATCGATTTCAACTTCGGCCGTCCTCTGGGGCTTTGATCGGGTTTTTCGGGGGATTCGGGGCGTTGAATTCGGACCGATTTCATCGAGAATACTTGCGCACTCAATATTGACGCCATCCGGCGCGGATAGTTCAAGGGCGGAACGCGGGAATGCGACGATCTGTCGTCCTGCGCGACCGAATGCTAAGGCCCTGTATTGAAAGGTTGTGTCAATCGTGAGGCGCGTCCAGCCAGCTTGACACACCCCGGGGGGCGCTTTAAATTCGGCGAGAAGTCACTCCCGTAAAGTGGGGATGCAGCGCAATGCAGCATCAGGGTTCCATGAAATCACCTCCCGCCGGTCTATACACCGACGAAGAGCGCCGCCGTCGAGACGAGTCGCCCTGGACCCTCGTCCAGGGGATTCTGGCTCCCACGCAGTTCATCGTGTTTCTGGCCAGCCTGGGGCTGGTTCTGTGGTATCTCGCCACCGGCGAACTGCTCGAGTGGGCAGCCTGGTCGATCATCATCAAGACCCTGATCCTCTACACGATCATGGTCACCGGGGCGATCTGGGAGAAGGAGGTCTTCGGGCACTACCTTTTCGCTCCCGCGTTCTTCTGGGAGGACGTGGTCAGCATGGGGGTGATCGTCCTGCACACCGCGTACCTCGTGGTCTGGTTCGGTGACTTCCTGACCCCGGTCCAGCAAATGTGGATCGCGCTGGCCGCCTACGCGGCCTACGTCGTCAACGCCATGCAGTTTCTCCTCAAGCTCCGCGCCGCGCGCCTGCAGGAAGAGCAGATGCGCGCCGCCGGGCAGGGAGGGGCGGAATGACGCAAGCGGATCGCTGCAATGCCGGCGGGGTCTGCGGGGGGCTGGCCCAGGAAGAGGGGCAGCGCCAGGTCTTTTGTGGCCTGACGAGCATCGTATGGCTGCACCGGAAGATGCGCGACGCCTTCTTCCTGGTGGTCGGGTCGCGGACCTGCGCCCACCTGCTGCAGTCGGCGGCAGGCGTGATGATCTTCGCCGAGCCCCGCTTCGCAACCGCGGTGCTCGGCGAGCGCGATCTCGCCGGGATGGCCGACTGCAACGAGGAACTAGATCGGGTCGTCCACGAGCTCCTCGCCCGCCGTCCGGAGATCCGCACGCTGTTTCTGGTCGGCTCTTGCCCCTCGGAAGTCATCAAGCTCGACCTGGACAAGGCCGCGGAGCGGCTGACGGCGGCCCACGAGGGGCGGGTCCGCGTGCTCCCGTATTCGGGCAGCGGGCTCGAGACAACGTTCACCCAGGGCGAGGATCAGTTCCTGGGCACGCTGGCGCATGAGCTTCCGCCGAGTCAGGAGGACACGCCCTCGCTTATCGTTCTCGGCACCCTCGCGGACGTGGTCGAGGACCAGTTCCGGCGCCTGTTCGATCAGCTGGGAATCGGTCCCGTTCATTTCCTGCCGCCGCGCACCGGGGCCGAGCTGCCGCCGGTCGGCCCCGGGACCCGCGTCCTGCAGGCTCAGCCGTTCACTGGCGAGGCGACTCGTGCGCTCATTCGCCGCGGCGCAGAGCGGATCGATGCCCCGTACCCTCTGGGGATTGAAGGAACGCGCAGCTGGCTCCAGGCGGCCGCCCGATCCTTCGGGGTCTCCGATGAGCGGCTTGAGACGGTCATCGAAGCGCCCATCGCGCGGGCACAGGCAGCGCTGGAGCGGCAGCGGGAAGTGCTGCGCGACAAGCGCATCACCTTCCTGCCGGACTCGCAGCTGGAACTGCCGCTGGCGCGATTCCTCAGTGTGGAGTGCGGCATGCAGCCAGTTGAGGTAGCCACGCCGTACTTCGACCGCGAGTTCCACGGCCGGGAGCGGGATGCTCTCGCAGAGGGGGTTCGCTTGGTCGAGGGGCAGGATGTCGACGCCCAGCTGGACCGGTTGCGCGAGGACCGTCCCGATCTGACGGTCTGCGGGTTGGGGCTGGCGAACCCGCTGGAGGCGGAAGGCCTGCGCACGAAATGGTCCATCGAGCTGGTCTTCTCGCCCATCCAGGGCTTCGAGCAGGCTGGCGATCTCGCCGAGCTCTTCGCCCGCCCGCTGGTCCGCCACGAGACGCTGAAGGTGTAGAGGATGCAGCTGACGCTCTGGAGTTATGAAGGCCCTCCCCACGTCGGCGCGATGCGGATCGCGGCGTCGATGAAGGGGGTCCACTGCGTCCTCCACGCTCCTCAGGGTGACACCTACGCCGATCTGCTATTCACCATGATCGAGCGCCGCCCCGGGCGTCCGCCGGTGAGCTATACCACCTTCAATGCGCGGCACCTGGGCCGGGATACCGCCGAGTTGGTGCGCGAGACGGTGACCGCTGCCTACCGGCGCTATCGGCCGGAAGCGCTGTTGGTCGGCGATTCCTGCACGGCGGAGCTGCTGCAGGATCAGCCCGGGGATCTGGCACGCGGCATGGACCTGCCGGTCCCGGTGATCGGGCTGGAGCTGTCGGCATACTCACGCAAGGAGGGGTACGGCGCCAGCGAGGCCTTCTACCAGCTGGTTCGCGGACTGCTCGAGGGCGACAGTGGAGGCGCCGCTGCACAACCGGATACGGCGCGTGCCCCGCGCGCCAATCTGCTCGGTCCCACGTCGCTTGGTTTCCGCTGCCGGGATGACGTGCAGGAGGTTGCCCGGCTGCTCGAATCGGTCGGTGTCGAGGTCAACGTGGTTGCTCCGCTCGGGGCTAGCCCAGATGACCTGCGCCGCATCCCCGAGGCCGATTTCAACGTCTGCCTCTATCCCGAGGTGGCGCGCACGACCTGCGACTGGCTGCAGCGCCGTTTCGGGCAGCCGACCGTCACTACGGTGCCCCTTGGCCTGGGCGCTACCCGCGATTTTCTGGCCGAGGTCGGGCGGGTGACCGGCCTGGACGTCAGCGAGGTGCTGGCCGAAACCGATGCGCGCATGGCCTGGTACAGCCGCTCGGTCGATTCCAACTACCTGACCGGAAAGCGGGTGTTTATCTTTGGTGACGGTACGCACGCCGTCGCCGCGGCGCGTATCGCCAGCGAGGAGCTCGGCTTTCAGGTCGTCGGACTGGGGACCTACGCCCGCGAAGAGGCGCGGGAGGTGCGTCGGGCCGCCAAGGCCTACGGGGTCGAGCCGCTGATCACCGACGACTACTTGGAGGTGGAGCGTGCCGCGGCCGAGGCCAGCCCGGAGCTGGTGCTCGGCACGCAGATGGAGCGGCACATCGCCAAGCGCCTGGGACTGCCGTGCGCGGTGATCTCGGCACCGGTGCACGTACAGGATTTCCCGGCGCGCTATGCGCCGAACATGGGCCTGGAAGGGGCCAACGTCATCTTTGACACCTGGGTCCACCCGCTGATGATGGGCCTGGAAGAGCATCTGCTCGGGATGTTCAAGGAAGACTTCGAGTTCACGGCTGACGCACCGTCCCACTTGGAAGCCGGCGCAGCGCCGGCTTCGGGCGGGGCGGCTCGGGAAGAGGGACAGACCGAGACGACGGCTGCCGTCGCCGAGTCGGAGCAAGGCGCTGAGATACGCTGGACGCCGGAGGCCGAAGCCGAACTCAAAAAGATCCCGTTCTTCGTGCGGGGCAAGGCCCGGCGCAACACCGAGCGCTTCGCCGCCGACCGAGGCATTGCGACAATAACAGTGGAGACAATTTACGATGCCAAAGCCCACTTCAGTCGCTGACCCGACGCCGGTGCGCGTCGCCATCATCACGCTGGACAGCCACATGGCGGGCGCCGTGGAGCGCGCGCGACCGGCCCTGCAACGCGATATCCCGGGTCTCGAGCTCAGCTACCACGCCGCCTCGGACTGGAACAACAACCCCGCGGCGCTGGAGCGCGCGCGGGAGCGGATCGCCTCGGCGGACATCATCGTCGCCACCATGCTGTTCATGGAGGAGCACATCGAGCCCGTGCGCGAGGACCTCGAGGCGCGCCGGGACGACTGCGACGCGCTGGTTGGCATCATGTCCGCCGGCGAGGTGATGAAGCTCACGCGGATGGGCAAGTTCACCATGGACGGCAGCTCCCGTGGGCCCATGTCCCTGCTCAAGAAGTTGCGCGGGAAGAAGGGCAAGGCAGAGCAGCAGGATGACGACGACGACAGCAGCTCGGGGGAGAAGCAGGCTGCGATGCTGCGCCGCATCCCTCGGATCCTGCGCTTCATCCCGGGCACGGCGCAGGATGTCCGGGCCTACTTCCTGACCTGGCAGTATTTTCTGGCCAGTTCCGACGAGAACGTCGAGAACATGGTCCGTTTCCTCGTCAATCGGTACGCGGCGGGCCCGCGCAGCGGCCTGCGCGGAAAGCTGGAGGTGCAGGACCCCATCGAGTATCCCGATGTCGGCGTCTACCACCCGCGCATGGAGCGGCGCATTGGCGACAGCCCGGCCCATCTTCCGGAGCCGGAGGGTGGCGCCTCGCGCGGGACGGTCGGACTGCTGCTGATGCGCTCGTACGTACTGGCCGGTGATTCGGCGCATTACGACGGCGTCATCGAGGCCCTGGAGAGCCGCGGTTATCGGGTCATCCCGGCCTTCGCGAGCGGCCTCGACAACCGTCCGGCTGTCGAGCGGTTCTTCATGGCGGACGGCCGCGCCTGTGTCGATGCGGTGATCTCGCTGACGAGTTTCTCGTTGGTGGGGGGGCCGGCCTACAACAACTCCGGCGCCGCCGAGCGGCTGCTGCGCAAGCTCGACGTGCCCTATCTCAACGCCCAGGCGCTGGAGTTCCAGTCCCTGGAGCAGTGGGAAGGTTCCGATCGCGGCCTTACCCCGGTAGAGACCACCATGATGGTGGCCATCCCCGAGCTTGATGGTGCCACTGGACCGGTGGTCTTCGGTGGCCGTGCGGCGATCCCTGGGGCCGACGGTGTCTGCCGCATGGAGGCCCACCCCGAGCGGGCCGCGATGCTGGCCTCCCGGGTCGATCGGCTGATCCGCCTGCGGCGTAGCCCACGCAGCGACCGCAAGCTGAGCATCGTCATCTTCAGCTTCCCGCCGGAGGCCGGCGCCCTGGGCTCGGCGGCATACCTGTCGGTATTCGCATCCCTCTACAACACCCTGGTGGAACTCGATGATGCCGGCTATCGGGTCGATCTGCCCGAGTCCGTGGACGATCTGCGCGATCGCATCATCAAGGGCAACGCCGGCAGCTATGGGGCCCACGCCAACGTCCACCACCGGGTGACGGTGGACGACTATGTTGCCCGCGAGCCCTATCTCAAGGAGATCGAGGAGCAGTGGGGACCAGCTCCGGGCAAGGCGCAGAGTGACGGACAATCCATCCACGTCCTCGGCGCGCAGTTCGGCAACGTCTTCGTGGGCGTGCAGCCGGGCTTTGGTTACGAGGGCGACCCGATGCGGCTGCTCTTCGAGAAGGGGCTGACACCGACCCACGCCATGTCGGCGTTCTACCGGTACATCCGAGAGGATTTTGGGGCGGACGCGGTGCTGCACTTCGGCACCCACGGTGCCCTGGAGTTCATGCCGGGCAAGCAGTGCGGCATGAGCGCAGGTTGCTGGCCCGATCGGCTGATCGGCGATCTCCCCAATTACTACCTCTACGCGGCGAACAACCCCTCCGAGGGGTCCATCGCCAAGCGGCGCTCTGCCGCCACGCTGATCAGCTATCTGACCCCGCCGGTGGGCAAGGCGGGCCTGTACAAGGGGCTGCTTGAGCTCAAGGCTTCCGTGGAGCGCTACCGCTCTGCGCCGCCGGACAACGTGGAAGAGCGCACCGAGCTGGCCCGCCTGATCCAGGCCCAGGCCGCCGAGGTGGATCTGGCCGAACTTGAGCCCGAGTGGGCCGAGGAGGAAGCGGAGCGGCGCATTGCGCAGCTCAGCGAGGACATCCTCGAGATGGAGTACACCCTCATCCCCGAGGGGCTCCATGTGGTGGGTCAGCCCCCGTCCCGCGAGGGCCGGGTCGACCAGCTGGTGACCATGGCGGAGACCACCCACGGTGTGACCGTGGAGCGGGCCTGTGTCGAGGCACTGGTTGACGGCTGTTCGCCACGGGAGGCGCTGGCCCGGGCCGAGAACGATGACCCGGAGGTCACCGAAGAGGTTCTGGAAGGACTGGCCGACACGGCACGGAAGTTGGGGGATAACCAGGAGCTGCAGGGCATCGTCCACGCCCTGGATGCCCGGTTCGTGCCGCCGGTCTCGGGTGGTGACCTGCTGCGTAGCCCGCAGATCCTGCCTACCGGGCGGAACATGCACGGCTTCGACCCCTACCGCCTGCCCAGCGCCTTCGCCGTCCAGGACGGCGCACGGCAGGCCGAGCGGCTGCTCGAGAAGCACCGCGAGGAGGGCCAGGAGCTGCCCGATTCCATCGCTATGGTCCTCTGGGGGACGGACAACCTGAAGAGCGAGGGAGCCCCCATCGGTCAGGCCCTCCACCTGATCGGTGCCCGGCCGCGTTTCGACAGTTACGGTAAGCTCGCCGGGGCGCAGCTCATCCCGCTCGAGGAGCTAGGTCGCAAGCGCATCGACGTGGTGATCACCCTCTCTGGGATCTTCCGCGACCTGCTGCCCCTGCAGACCCGGGTGTTGGCCGAGGCAGCGTACCTGGCTGCGTCCGCCGAGGACGAGCCGCCGGAGATGAACCCGATCCGCCGCAACGCCCTGGCGTATCAGGAGCAGCACGGGTGCGATTTCGAAACCGCCGCGCTGCGGGTGTTCTCCAACGCGGACGGGGCCTACGGCTCCAATGTCGGCTCGATGATCGACCAGGGCGCCTGGGAAAACGAGGACGAACTGGCGGATACCTATACCCGGCGCAAGTGCTACGCGTACGGGCGCAGCGGTGAACCGAAGCGCCAGGAGGAGCTGCTCGGCAGCATGCTCTCCGGGGTTGAGCTGACCTACCAGAACCTGGAGTCGGTGGAACTCGGCGTGACCACGGTCGATCACTACTTCGACACCCTCGGGGGCATCAGTCGCGCGGTCGCGCGCTCCCGCGGAGGTGAGCACGTGCCGGTCTACATCGGCGACCAGACCCGGGGGGAGGGCAAGGTGCGGACCCTCTCCGACCAGGTGGCGCTGGAGACCCGCACCCGGATGCTCAACCCGAAGTGGTACGAGGGGCTGCTGGAGCACGGCTATGAGGGGGTGCACCAGATCGAGGTCCACCTGACCAACACCATGGGCTGGTCGGCGACCACCGGCCAGGTACAGCCCTGGGTGTATCAGCAGTTTACCCAGACCTTCATGCTCGACGACGAGATGCGCGAGCGCATGGCGCAGCTCAACCCGGCGGCGTCGGCCAAGCTGGCGAACCGGCTGCTGGAGGCCCACGAGCGCAACTACTGGAACCCCGATGAGGAGACGCTCGAGGCCCTGCGCCGGGCCGGGGACGAGCTCGAGGACTACTACGAGGGCGTCAACGAGGAGGAGCAGGCCGCATGAGCAATGGCTCGGTGCCGGTGTCCGGGATCGGAGGCCGAGGCGATGGCGAGGGGAGCTCGCAGGTCCACATGGAATCCACCGGCGGCATGGACCGGGCCAAGGTCTTCGCTGTCTATGGCAAGGGCGGGATCGGCAAGAGTACGACCTCTTCCAACCTTGCCGTCGCCTTCAGCCAGCTGGGCAAGCGCGTGCTGCAGATTGGCTGCGACCCCAAGCACGACTCGACCTTCACGCTCACCAAGCGTCTGGTGCCAACGGTGATCGACAGCCTCGAAGAGGTGGACTTCCACATGGAGGAGCTCCGCCCCGAGGACTATGTCTACGAAGGCTACAACGGCGTGCTCTGTGTGGAGGCCGGTGGCCCGCCGGCCGGAACCGGGTGCGGCGGTTACGTCGTGGGGCAGACGGTCAAGCTGCTCAAGCAGCACCACCTGCTGGAAGAGACCGATGTGGTCATCTTCGACGTGCTCGGCGACGTGGTCTGTGGCGGGTTCGCGGCGCCTTTACAGCACGCGGACCAGGCGCTGATTGTCACCGCCAACGACTTCGACTCGATCTTCGCCATGAACCGGATCGCCGGTGCCATCCAGGCCAAGGCAAAGAATTACAAGGTGCGCCTCGGCGGGGTGATCGCCAATCGCAGCGAGCGGACCGATCAGATTGACCGGATCAACGAGCGCATCGGGCTGCGTACCCTGGCGCACGTGCCGAACTACGACGTGGTGCGGCGCAGCCGTCTTCACAAGGCCACGCTGTTCGAACTCGACGAGCAGTCCGATGAACTCGACCGCGTGCGCGACGAATACCTCAGCCTGGCGGCTGCGCTGTGGAATGGCGTCGATCCGTTGAACCCCGCGCCGTTGAAGGATCGCGAGGTCTTCGATCTGCTGGGGTTCGACTGATGCCTACGGAGTCGTATCAACAACGGCGCAGCCGGGTCACCACCTACTTCGACCGAACGGCCACCAAGGCCTGGGAGCGGCTGACCTCGGATGCCCCGGTCAGCGGTGTCCGGGCCACGGTGCGCGCCGGTCGGGCCGAGATGCGGCAGACGCTGCTCGACTGGCTTCCGGCCGATCTCACCGGTGAACGAATCCTGGATGCCGGGTGCGGCCCCGGTGAACTGAGTGTCGAGGCTGCGCGCCGGGGCGCCCATGTGGTTGGTGTCGACGTCTCGCAAAACCTGATCGATATCGCCCATCAACGGATGCCGGATGACGTGGGTGCCGGACGGTTGGCGTACCACGTCGGCGACATGCTCGATCCGGACTGGGGAGAGTTTGATCGGGTCGTGTCGATGGATGTGCTCATCCACTACCCCTGCGCGGACGCCGTGGCGGCGCTGGCGGGCCTGGCCAGGCGTACACGACAGCAGATGGTGTTCACCTTCGCGCCCCGCACGCCGCTTCTGGCGACCATGCACGCCGTCGGCAAGCTCTTCCCGCGGGGCGATCGCTCTCCGGCGATTGAGCCGGTTGCCGAGCGCCGGCTGCGCCAGGCCATTGGCAACGAGCCGACCCTGGGTAGCGCCTGGCAAGTCGGTCGGACACGCAAGATCGCACGGGGGTTCTACATTTCTCAGGCGTTGGAGCTGCAGCGACCATGACGGATACCGCGTCTCTTCTCAAGGCGCGCCTGCGCCGCCTGGCCGTCCCCTTCGCCGATGTCGGGACCCGGGAACTGCCCATGACGCAGATCCTGCGTCTGTCCCTATTCCAGGTCACTGTGGGCATGCTCTACGTCATGTTCACGGGGACGCTCAATCGCGTGATGATCTACGAGCTGGGCATTGCAGCCTCCCTGCTCGGCGCGGTCATCGCCCTGCCGATCCTGTTCGCACCGCTGCGCCTGCTGATCGGGCACCGCTCGGACCACCGGCGGTCGGCGCTGGGGTGGCGGCGGGTGCCGTACCTCTGGATCGGCACGCTGCTGATGTTTGGCGGCCTGGCGGTGATGCCGTTCGGGCTTCTGGTCCAGGCCGAGTACGGCGCCGATGCGCCCTTCCTGGCATCCCTGGGTGCGGCGCTGGCGTTCTTCCTGGCCGGCCTCGGTGTCCACGTCACCCAGACGACCGGCCTGGCCCTGACCAACGACCTTGCGCCGGAGGGAAAACTGCCGCAGGTGGTCGGCGTGATGTACGTCATGCTGCTGCTCGGCATGGTCATCTCCACCGGTGTGTTCTATCTGCTGCTCTCTGACTTTAGCCACGAGCGCCTGGTGCAGGTGCTCCAGGGGGCCGCTCTGGTGGTCTGGGCGCTCAATGTGTTCGCGCTCTGGCGCCAGGAGCCACGGGATCCCGAGCGCAGCCGCGTCGATCGACCGCGTCCACCGTTAAGCGAGTCGTGGCAAAGTTTCGTAGAGAGGGGGCCGGTGGTTCGCCTCCTGGTGGTCATCGGTATCGGTGCCGCCGGTTTCGGGATGCAGGACATCATCATCGAGCCCTACGGGGCCTCAGTCCTGGGCCTGGAGGTCGCCGGTACCACGCTGCTGACCGGCTTGTGGGCGATTGGCATGCTCATCGGCTTCTGGTTCGCCAAGATGGCCCTTGAGCGCGGGATCAACGCCTACGGTGTGGCGACCATCGGTGCCCTGGTTGGCGTGCTGGCGTTTTCGCTGGTGATCGTCTCGGCACCCCTCGACTCGCCGACGGTCTTCAGGATCGGGCAGGTCGTGATCGGGGTCGGAGGGGCCCTGTTCTACGTCGGGACGCTCGCCGCAACGATGTCGATGGCGACGCGCGAGCAGAGCGGGATCGCCATCGGTGCATGGGGTGCAGTGCAGGCAACCGTGCTCGGTGCCGCACTGGCTGCTGGTGCCGGGATCTCGGATCTGGTCCCGGCGTTGGCGGAAGCCGGCCGGATGCCGGAGTTGTATCTGCACCCGGCGGCAGGGTACAGCGTGGTCTACTCGGTGGAGGTCGTGCTGCTGCTCGCCATGGTCGTCGCGGCGTGGCCGCTGGCGCGGTTTGCAAGAGAGGGGGGGAGGAGCGTATCGCCGTCGACAGCAACGTCCAACGAGTCGGGTTACTAGCGACTGCGGTCGCACACGGGCCCTTGGCGCGCCCAGCGTGGCAGGGTTAGGCAAACGTCATCGTCGTCTCGTACAGGCCACGCCGTTCAATCGGTAAGGCCCTTTCGAGTGGAGGTTCGTTATGGAAGGAACTGGCGCTCTTACTGACTACATGAACGTAGCTCAGATGACGCTCTACGCGTTCTGGCTCTTTCTGGCCGGCTTGATCGTCTATCTGCGGATGGAGGACAAGCGCGAGGGGTATCCGCTGCAGGCGGAAGCCAACGAAAACTGCAACCGGACCCCGGAGAAGAAGCTCGGCTTCCCGGCTCCGCCGAGTCCCAAGGTCTTCAAGCTCGCGGACGGCCGCAGCATCCAGGTGCCGCGCGCCGAGAAGACCGACTATGAACTCAACACCCAGCTGCGTGCGGAGCCGACCGCGCCTTGGGACGGTGCGCCCCTGGAGCCGACCGGCAACCCGATGGTTGATGGCCTCGGTCCCGCCGCGTGGGCCAAGCGTGAGGACGAGCCGGAGGTCACCCACGGCGGCAAGCAGAAGATCTGCCCGCTGCGGGTTGCCACCGAGTTCGAGGTGGGCATGAGCCGCGATGTCGCCCGCTTCTGGCCGGCGATTGACCCCGATCCGCGTGGCTACCAGGTGCTTGGTTGCGACGGCAAGGTCGCCGGTAAGATCGTGGATATCTGGGTCGATCGTGGCGAGCTGCGCCCGATGTACCTGGAGATGGACCTCTCCGGCGTGGGTTCCAGCGGCGACCGAGTCCTGCTGCCGATCAACTTCGCCCGCGTCGGCTACGACAGCAAGGTGCGCGTCAACGCCATCACGGGGCAGCAGTTCACCGATGTCCCGCGGCTGCGTGAGGCGGATCGCATCTCGCCGCAGGAAGAGGACTTCATCACCGGGTACTTCGGCGGTGGTGTCCTGTACGCGGTGCCTGGCCGCACGGAGCCGTTCCTTTGAGGACGCACGAGTTCGAACCCATCCCGGGGCTCCCCGAGGAGCTCCCGGATGGGGAAGAGATCCTGTGGCAGGGAAAGCCCGCTTGGTGGTCGCTCGCCAAGCGGGCGCTTCATGTCCGCAAGGTTGCCGCCTACTTCGTCATCGTCGGCGCGTGGTTCGCCACGGATGCGCTGCTCCAGGGCGAAGGGGTGGTGGCCGCGGGCGGCTACGCCCTGAACCAGTTGCTCATCGGTGCGGTTGCGGTGGGCTGTCTTCTGGTGCTGGGTCGGTGGATGGCCACCACCACGCTCTACACCATCACCAACCGGCGTTTGGTCATGCGCATCGGTGCATCGCTGCCCACGACGGTCAATCTGCCGTTTGACCGGATCGAGGCAGCGAACCTGGCCCAGCACAGGGACGGCACGAGTGACGTCTCCCTGCGGCTGGATGAGGGCGAGAAGGTCCGTTTTCTGCTATTTTGGCCCCACGTTCGGCCCTGGCGGCTGAGCCCCCCCGAGCCGACCCTCCGGGTTATCCCGGATGGCGACGAGGCGGCGCGGATTCTGGCCGAGGCGCTGGAGGCCCACCGGGCACGGGAAGAGGGTACGCAGACCGCCTCCGGGGTCGATCAGGAAGCCGCCGCGCACTCCTGAGTGCGGCGGCATTGACCTTCGCCGGAGAGACGATCTGACCATGGCTTCTTCCGACAACGACGAGCATCTTAAGGCAGGACCGATCTCCAAGGTCATTATGCCGGTGACCGCCTTGGGGCTCATCCTGATGTTGACCGTCTACGTGCTTTACACCGAGTTGGTCCTCGGCACGACCGGGACGGATTTTCAGCCCCCGGTGGCTGAGCGTGCGCTGTCGTTCCACGATGTGGATGGCGAGATCGTCGTCCGTGATGGCCGCACCGGCGAGGAGCTGGCGAGGGCTGGCGAGGGCGAGGAGTCGTTTATGCGCCAGACGGTTCGGCAGCTGGCTCAGTTCCGGGTGCGGACCGGCGGTAGTGACGAGGTCCCGTTCATCCTCAAGGGGCGCGCGGACGGACGGCTCATCCTCGAGGATCCGGTCACCGGGCAGGGGGTCGATTTGGCCGCGTTCGGTGAGGACAACGCCGGCGCCTTCGTCCGTTTCCTGGACACTGAGGACGACGAGAACGGCGTCGAGGGGCCGTAATGGTCGAGTACCTGCTGCCAGCGCTCTTCGCGCTGTTCCTCTGGTGGTTCAGCACCGGCGTGGTGATCTACCTGGACAACCTCCCGGTGCATACCTTCCGCTGGAGCATGCTAGGCGGCACCGTCGGGCTCGGGATGGGGCTCTACGGGGTGGCCGTTAGCAGCACCGACACCTCGGTTGGCGGTGCCTACATCGCCTTTACCAGCGCCTTGCTGATCTGGGCGTGGGTGGAGCTGAGCTACTACACCAATTACCTCACCGGGCCACGGCAGATCCGTTGCCCGCCGGACTGCTCGGGCTGGCGTCACTTCGGTCATGCGCTGCAGAGCAACGTCTACCACGAATTGGCCATCCTAGTGCTCGGCGTCGTGCTGGCGATCCTGACCTGGGGGGACGGCAATCTGGTGGCGCTGTGGACCTTCCTGGTGCTGGCCTGGATGCACGAGAGCGCGCGGGTGAACGTCTTCCTCGGGGTGCGCAATCTCAACGAGGAGTTCGTGCCGGAGCACATGCAGTTCCTGCGCGGTTTCATGCGGCGGCGCCCGATGAACCTGTTTTTCCCGTTCTCGGTGAGTGTCTCTACCGTTGCGCTGGTGCTTCTGGTTCAGGCCGCCATGGCCCCGGGGGTTGATGCGTTCACCGCCGTGGGGCTGACGCTGGTGGCGACTCTGATGGCGCTAGCCATCCTAGAACACTGGTTCCTGGTCATCCCCATGCCCACCGCCTTCCTTTGGCATTGGGGCCTCAAGGCGCGCAACCGGGGCACGCGGGAAGTGGCTGCCAAGCCGGCCGACGCGGACGCCTCCTCCTCCTCCTCGGGGTGACCGCCGAAGATGGCTGGCAGTGGACGCTTTGCGCGGTGGGATCTGGGGCTGGCACTGGCTGCGCTGATCGCTATCGGCGTGGCGCTCCATCAACTTTTCGGCGACGAGGTCGGCATTGAGCGCGAGGTGCTGACCATCGCTGATACACCAGCTACGATCTATCGGCCGGAAGCCGGTCAACCGGGGCCGGTCGTGCTTGTCTCCCACGGGTTTGCCGGCTCGCGCCCCCTCATGGATCCCTTCGCCCTGACGCTGGCCGGCAACGGCTATACCGTGGTCAGTTTTGACTACCTCGGCCACGGTCGGAATCCACGCCCGTTGCACGGTGACATCACCGCACAGGATGGCGCAGCTCAGGCGCTGGTGGAGCAGACGGAGCGGGTGGCCGACTACGCTCGGGCGGAATTGATGGGCGAGGCTGAGCCCATGGCCGTCCTTGGCCACTCCATGGCGTCGAACATCATCGTACGGTTCGCGCAGCAGCGGGACGATGTGGTGGCCACGGTGGGGGTGTCCATGTTTGCGCCGACCGTGGATGCCGAGACCCCGGCCAACGTAATGAGTGTGGTTGGGGGGTTCGAGCGTCGTCTGCAGGAGGAGGGTCAACGCGTGGTGGCGATGGCCTTTGCCGAGCTCGAGCCCGAGGACGTGGAGTTCGGGCGGACCTACGGCGACTTCGGCGACGGCACTGCGCGGCGCATTGCGGTGGCGCCGGGGGTCGAGCACGTGGGTGTGCTGTACAGTCAGGTCAGCCTGAAGGAGGCGGTGGCCTGGCTGGATCAGGCGTTCGAGCGCGACAGCGACGGTTGGGTGGCGGCCCGCGGGCCGTGGGTGGCCCTCCTGCTGGCGGCGGTGATCGCCCTGGCGCGGCCGGCTGCGCGCCTGCTGCCGCGGGTGGCCGTGGTCGGGCAGGGAGCGGGTGCCGGATGGCGGCGTTTGGCCGTTGTTGCCGGTGTCCCGGCGCTGGCGACGCCACTGGTGCTCGCGCCGGTGCCTACCGACTTCCTGCCGGTGGTGATCGGCGACTACGTTGCTATCCATTTCGGGGTTTACGGGCTGCTGAGTATGGTCCTGCTGTGGTGGACCGCGGGGCGGCCCGGCGTGCGGGATATCGCCGCCGCCGTCGGCGTGTCCGGACGCACCGGGGGGCGCTGGCTGCTCGGCGCTGCTGCGGTCACCGCCTACTGCCTGGTCATCCTTGGTGCGGTGCTCGATCAGTTCGTGACCGTTTTCTATCCCTCCATCGAGCGGCTGCCGCTGATGCTAGCGATGGTGGCCGGCACGCTGCCGTACTTCCTCGCCGATGAGTGGCTGAGCCGGGGGCAGGGGATGCGCCGCGGCGCCTACGCCGCCACCAAGGTGCTCTTCCTGGTCTCGCTGGGACTGGCGGTGGCACTCGATCCGCAAGGGCTGTTCTTCTTGCTGCTCATCGTCCCGGTGGTGGTGGTCTTCTTCGCGGTCTACGGGCTGTTCAGTCGGTGGGTCTACCGGCACACGGGGCATCCGCTGGTGGCCGGCTTGGCCAACGCGGTGGCGTTCGCCTGGGCGCTCGGAGTGACCTTCCCCATGTTGGGCGGTCCGGCCGGCTGATATCGCGGCGGGCGGAGAGAAGTCAGCGGTAGCGCAGCTCGAAGACGCAGCGTTCGTCACCAGCGGCCGCGCAACGGGTCTCGCGGATGGTGGAGTCGCCGTGGACGAGCGACCGGAACAGGTGCTCAAAGGCGGCGGCATGCCAGTGGCAAACCGGCCCTTCGGCCCGCTCGCCGGCGATGACCGGGTTGTGGGCCAGCTCCAGCAAGCAGGGTCGGCCCTTGCGAATGGTCAGCTGTCCGGAGCCGACAAACGTCCAGGCGTGCTGCGAGATGGCCTTGAGCAGCATTGGTCCGGCCAGGACCGGCGGCAGAAACCGCAGCAGGGCCCGGATCGGGGCGGGGATGCGGTTGTTCAGGACGTACTCCCCGGTCCGCTCGCCCGCCTCGCGCATCACCCGCGCGCCCCGGTCGGCGCCGAGTTCGCGTCGTACGCACTGGTGGAGTGCGGCGACCGTTGACTCCGGAACCATCGCCTCTGGGGGATGCTCGAGCCAGTCGGATAGCCCAGCGGCGTCAAAGCACCGCCGGGCGGTATCCTCGTCTTCGAGGGCGGACAACGCCGCCGCAACCTGAAGGATCGCGTTCGGCCCGATGCGGGCCTCTTCATGTTGCCCGGTCGCTGCGTCCACTCTGGAACCCTCAGACTTCGTCGGTCTCAGCCGCCTTCTGCTGCTTGTCCTTGCCGGGGACTCCGTCCCGGTGGACCTGCACGGTGGCTTCCGCCGGGGTGCGTTCCGTCTCCGTGCCCGCCTTGTGAGACCGGGCAGCCTTGATTTCTTCTTTGGATGCGTGCTCCTCGTACTCCGCCCGCTGTGCCTCGGAAAGGGTCCGCGATTTGTCGAAGTTCTTCTCGATGTTCTCGCTGACCTTCTTCCGGGTTTGCGGACCCCAGTAGCCATGCTTACCCAGGTCGTAGAACTTGCGCTGGAAGCCAGCCTTGAGGAAGGCCTTGAGGCAGCCGAAGAGATACTTGCGCCGGTCACCGGTCCCCGCCCACGGGTAGGAGAACAGCGCCTTGCGCATGTAGAAGCGCCGGTAGTTGCTCATCGTGCGATCGAGCAACTCGCCGCGGTCCATGGCCTGCGGCTTGATGATCGGCGTCACGAAGTTGTACTTCTCGAAGTCGTACACCTCCACGGTGTCCTTGAGCTCGCGGAACAGGTCCGAGAACGGCCAGGGGGTGTACATGGCCCAGTTGGCCAGGTCCGGCTTCCAGTCCTGGGCCATCTGGTAGGTCTCTTCGAGCGTCTCGGCGGTTTCGTTCTCGAGACCAACGATGAACTGAGCCTCGACCACGATCCCGGCGTTGCGCAGGAGTTCGATCGCCTTCTTGTTCTGGGCGACGGTGGTCTCCTTGTTGAACCGGTCCAGCTTGAGCTGCGCGGCTGCCTCTGTGCCCAGCGAGACGTGGATCAGGCCGGCCTTGCGGTAGAAGGGCAGGAGTTCCTCGTCGCGCAGCACGTCGGTGACACGGGTGTTAATGCCCCAGAGGATGCCGCGTTCCGGGAGTCCGCGGTCGATCAGCTCCTGACAGAACTCGATGAACTTCTTGCGGTTGATGGTCGGCTCTTCGTCGGCAAGGATGAAGAATCCGACGTCGTGCTCGTCGGCAAGCTTCTCGATCTCGTCCACGACCTTCTTCGGATCGCGGATCCGGTAGTCGCGCCAGAACTTCCACTGCGAGCAGAACGAGCAGGTGAACGGGCAGCCCCGCGCCATGTTGGGGATGGCGACTCGGGTGTTGAGCGGGATGTAGGTGTACTTCTCCCACTCCAGGATGCCCCAGTCCGGCTCGATGCTGTCGAGGTCCTTGATGGTCGGCGCCGCCGGCGTGGCGACGATCTGTTCGCCGTCGCGGTAAGCGATCCCGAGGATGGACTCGCGCTCATCGGGCCAGCGCCCCTCGTCAACCGCGCGAGCGAGGTTGACCATGATCTCCTCACCCTCGCCACGGACCACGGCGTCAATCCAGGGCGCCTCGCTGAGGACCTGCTTGTACATGAAGGTCGGGTGGATACCGCCGATGAGGGTGACGACCTCGGGGTCAACCTCCTTGGCGATCTCCAGGCTTCGCTCGGCGACGTAGATCGAAGGCGTGATCGCCGTCGTCGCCACGATGTCCGGTTTTTCCTTCTCCAGCTCCTCGCGGATGTACTCGTCGGAGAAGTTGTTGGTCATCGCGTCGATGAACCGAATGTTGTCGTAGCCGGCGCGCTTGAGATGGCCGGCCAGGTAGGCGACCCATGCCGGGGGCCAGTTGCCCGCGATTTCCGCACCGCCCGAAGAGTAGTTGGGATGGATAAAGACGATACGCATGGGTCGAGCCTCCGCGACTGCCTTGGTAACTGCGTGATTCGGTCTATGCGCGTAACTTGCACGGCTAGACCGCCTGCTGTCTAGGGTCCTTGACGCTGGATCTTCGATGGTTGACCGATATCGTGATCGGCCGCGCCAATAAGACGTCGCCGGGCGCCTGGATCAGGCAGCCCGGCGGTCTCTGGCGCAGCAACCGGGGCGCTCCCGCCCGGCTGGTTCACCCCGTACCTGAAGCGGTGGGGTCAGCCCCGCCGCAGCTGGTCCGCGGGGACGTCGCGGGGACCCACCTCGGCGGCATCACCGGCGTCTTCCCAGGCCCAGCACCAGCCGTTGGCATTGACCAGGCGCTTCTCGTCCATGCCGAAGGCGGCGCAGTAGCCGTGGTCTCCGTCCTCCTCGTGGGGGACGTAGAGCAGGCAGTTGGCGCAGAACTGGTGGCTTTCGAAGCGGGGATGGTCCATGTCGGCGTCGGCCTGATTATGCACGTAGCCGATGCCCTTGGCCTCCGGCGCATCCTCGCTGATGATCTCCCAGGTCCGGTCGTTGCCGTTGTTGTTGTCATCCGCCATGGCCTTGGAGCCGAACAGGCTCGCGGCCGGGATCGCCGCCGTGCTCATTAGGCCCAGGCGCAGGAACTTGCGGCGGGAGCGGTCACACGGTTTCTTGCTCATCATTCTGGCTCCTCTCACGTCAGGGTCGAGGTGACCTTCCAATGCACCACCCCGGCCGACTCAGGGGGCCGGTGATGGATCTTTCCAGTATACGGTTCTGTGCGACGTAACGGCGCATTTGCCAGCGTTTAGAGAATGGTCGTACTATCGCGCCAGGCGCAAGGGGGGCGCGACGATGTTGCCCAATGCGCGCCGAGGTCTCTAGCGGGGAGGACACGATGGAGCACGTGGTGATCGTCGACCCGGAAGGGCAGCGCGTCGGCACCGAAGAGAAGATCCGCGCCCACGCCGACGGCGGGACCCTGCACCTGGCGTTCTGCGTGCTCGTGTTCAGTCCGCGCGGTCATTTGCTCCTGCAGCGTCGCGCCGATAGCAAGTACCACTTCTCGGGGCTCTGGTCGAACTCCTGCTGTGGCCATCCGCGGCCCGGCGAGGGCGTCACCGAGGCGGCCGAGCGCCGCCTGGGCGAAGAGTTCGGTTTCACGACCCGCTTGCAGCCGGTTGCGCAGTTTACCTACCACGCCGAAGATCCTCATACCGGGCTCGCCGAACATGAATACGCCCATGTGCTGATTGGCCGCGCCCTGGACGATCAGCCCGCCCCGGATCCGGCCGAAATCGGCGCATGGGCCTGGGCGGCCCCGTTGCGGATTCAGGCGGATACCGAGCAGCATCCCCGGCGTTACACGCCGTGGTTCCGGCGTCTGATTCGTGAGCAGCCGGTCGCGGAGTGGGCGGCCCGGTAGGGCTGTACCGGGCGTGTCCCTCTGTTAATCTGCGCGCGGGCCGGGCGGCCCGTTTCCGCAAGGTCACTGACTCCAAAAACTGGGACGGCACAATCCATGGCACCAGCGTTTCCCTTCTCGGCGATCGCCGGGCAAGACGAGATGAAGCTCGCGATGACCATTGCCGCGGTGGACGGCTCCATCGGCGGTGTATTGGTCTTTGGCGACCGCGGCACCGGCAAGTCGACGGTAGTCCGTGCCCTGGCCGGGCTGCTGCCGACGATTCGCGCAGTGTCTGACTGCCCGTACCACTGCAACCCGGATCACGACGATACCCTCTGCGATCACTGCCGGGAGCAGACCCAGGCGGGCAAGCAACTCAACGTGCAAGAGATCAACGTGCCGGTGGTGGACCTGCCGCTGGGGGTGACCGAGGACCGTGTCGTCGGTGCCCTCGACCTTGAGCAGGCGCTGACGCGGGGGGAAAAGGCCTTCGAGCCGGGGCTTCTGGCACGCGCCAACCGCGGTTTTCTTTATATCGACGAGGTGAACCTCCTCGAGGATCACATTGTTGACCTCCTGCTTGACGTGGCCGCCAGCGGCGAGAACGTGGTCGAGCGCGAGGGGCTCAGCGTGCGCCACCCGGCCAAGTTCGTCCTGATTGGCAGCGGCAACCCTGAGGAGGGAGAGCTTCGCCCGCAGCTGCTCGACCGTTTCGGGCTGTCGGTGGAAGTCTCCACGCCGGAAGACCTGCACACGCGCATGCAGGTGGTCCGCCGGCGCGATGAGTACGAGTCCGACCCGAAGGCGTTCGTGCGCAAGTGGGCGGATCATGACGCCGAGGTGCGGGAGCGCATCGAGCGCGGACGCGAGCAGCTGCCGCACGTCGAGGTCACCGATGAGATCCTTGAGCGCACGTCGACGCTGTGCATCGCCCTGGGCACCGACGGGCTCCGCGGTGAACTGACCCTGATCCGTGCCGCCCGCGCTGCCGCTGCCCTCGAGCAGGCGGATCAGGTCGAGGTCAAGCACCTGCGCCAAGTGGCGAGCGTGGCGCTGCGCCATCGGCTGCGCCGCGATCCCCTCGACGAGTCCGGGTCCACCACCCGGGTCCAGCGAGCCGTGGAGGAGCACCTGCCTGCATGAGCGCCGCGCTCGATTACACCAACGCCGAGTCCGCCTGGGAGGATGCGACGTGCGCCGCGGCGTTGCTGGCGATCGACCCCCCCGGCGTGGGGGGGGTATGCCTGCGCTCCCTACCCGGGCCGGTGCGCGAGCGCTGGGTGCAGATCGCCCGTGAGCTGCTGCCCGCGGGTACGCCCTGGCGCCGCATCCCGATCAATATCTCGGACAGCCGCCTGCTAGGCGGGCTCGACCTGACCGCTACGCTGCGTTCCGGCCGGCCAGTGGTCGAGCGCGGGGTGTTGGCCGAGGTCGATGGCGGCGTGGCCGTGCTGGCGATGGCTGAGCGCATTGCGCCGGCCACGGCCGGCAAGCTGGGGGCCGTGCTCGATAACGGCGAGGTCCGGCTGGAGCGGGACGGCCTGGCCGATCGGATGACGAGTCGTTTCGGGGTGATCGCCCTGGACGAGGGGGCCGAGGAGGACGAGCGGCCGGTGGGACCGCTCCGGGACCGCCTGGGTTGCCATCTCGAGCTTAACGGGATTCCGGTCCACGTCGCTGGCGGCTGCGAGTACACAGCGGAGGATGTCGCCGCGGCCCGCGAGCGCCTGGACCAGGTCACTTGCTCCGACGACCTCGCCGAGGCCCTGTGTGCCGGCGGGCTGGCGCTCGGCATCGGCTCGCTGCGCGCACCGCTGCAGGCCCTGCGCGCCGCCCGGGCGGCCGCAGCGCTGGATGGGCGGACCGAGGTCAGCCAGGAGGATGTTGCCCTGGCCACCCGCCTGATCCTGGTGCCGCGGGCCACCCGCATTCCGGAGATGCAACAGCCGGAACAGGAGCAGCCCGAAGAGCAGCAGGAGCCTGAACAGCAGGAGGCCGAGCAGCAGGAACAGGAGGAGCCGCCCCCGCCGCCAGAACAGGAGACGGATGAGGAGCGGCCGGAGGATGACGGCGGCGAGCAGGACCAGCCCGAGGAAGGGCCGGACGAGGAGGACGACGAAGAGCAGGCGCCGGCGGAGATCCCCGCCGAGGTGGTGCTCGATGCAGCGCGTGCCGTACTGCCTGACAACCTGCTGCAGCAGATGAAGATCCGGGAACTGGCCCAGCGCAACCGCTCGCAGACGCCGGGGCGGGCCGGTGCCCTTCAGCAGGGCGGTGGGCGCGGCCGGCCGGCTGGGGTGCGCCCGGGCAGTCCCGGTGGCGGGGCTCGGTTGAATGTTGTGGAGACCCTGCGCACGGCGGCCCCCTGGCAGCCCCTGCGGCGCCAGCACGACCAGACCGGCCGCCGGGTGATCGTCCGCCCCGAGGACTTTCGTATTACCCGGTTCAAGCAGCGCAGTCAGACGACGACCATCTTCGCGGTGGACGCCTCGGGGTCATCAGCCATGCACCGCCTCTCCGAGGCCAAGGGCGCCGTGGAGCTGCTGCTGGCCGAATGCTACGTGCGTCGGGACGAGGTGGCGCTGGTTGCCTTCCGGGGCCGAGGGGCCGAGGTGCTGCTGCCGCCGACGCGCTCGCTGACCCGCGCCAAGAAGGGGCTTGCCGGGCTGCCCGGGGGAGGCGGCACGCCGTTGGCTGCAGGCATCGATACCGCCCGACAGCTCACCGACGAGGTCCGCCGCAAGGGCGCCACCCCGGTGTTGATCCTGCTCACCGACGGCCGCGCCAATGTCACCCGTGAAGGGGTGGGCGGTCGTGAGAAGGCGCAGCAGGAGGCCACCGAGTCGGCTCGCGCCATCCGGGTGATGGGGATCCGGGCTCTGGTGGTGGACACCTCGCCGCGGCCGCGGCCGATGGGTCGTGAGCTGGCCGAGGCCATGGGCGCCGAATACCTGCCCCTGCCGCGTGCCGATGCCTCTTCGATCAGCTCAGCGGTGCAGGCGGTGACCGGTACCGGGCGCTAGACCTAGGAGGGAGGCCATGGGAGCGGGTTTGGCCTGGGAGCGGGAGGCTGCCGGGTGGCCGAACCACAAGGCGAGCCGTTTCGTCGATGCGGGCGGGTTGCGCTGGCACGTCCAGGTCTACGGAGAGGGGCCGCCCGCCCTGCTGCTGCATGGCAGTGCCGCTTCCGTTCACTCCTGGCGCGATTTCGGCCCGCGGCTGGCTCGGCACTATACCGTGGTCGCGCCGGACCTGCCGGGTCACGGATTCAGCGCCCCGCCGCCGCGCCGCCTGCAGACTCTGGGCGGGGCCGGGCAGGGGATCGCCGAACTCCTCCATGCGCTTGAGCTGTGTCCACGGGTGGCTATCGGCCACTCGGTGGGCGCAGCGCTGCTGGCGCGCATGGCCCTCGACGCGCGGATCCGCCCGGATGTGCTGATCAGCATCAACGGCGCCTTTCTGCCCTTCAGCGGCATCGCCGGCCACCTGTTTCCCACCACCGCCCGTCTCCTGACTTACAACCCGCTGGTCCCCTTCTGGCTCGCTTTTCGTGCCCGCAACCGGGATTTCCTCGCGGATGTGCTGGCGCGCACCGGATCCCGGATCGACGAGGCGGGTATCGACCTCTATCAGCGGCTGGCCACCCACCCAGGGCATGTGGCCGCTGCGCTGGGGATGATGGCCCGCACCCATGACGGTCTCTACGCGCTGATGGAGGATCTGCCGCGGCTGACCGTGCCGCTGGTCCTGTTCGCAGCCAGTGGGGATCGCACCGTGCCCCCGGCGCAGGCCGAGCGGGTTCGGCTGCGGGTGCCGTCGGCGCGACTGGAAACCCTCTCCGACCTTGGCCATCTGGCGCACGAGGAAGCACCGGATCGGGTGGCCGAGCAGGTCCTGGCCGCCATCCGCACGACCGCGCCAAAAGGTCGCGGTGAAGCGGATGTTCGTTGACATAGTCCCGACCGTACTTAAGGTGAAACCTATGCGAATGAATCCTGATGCTCCTGCACCCGCTGTCGGCGGTCAGTCTCCCCACGCCGTGGTCATCGGGGCCGGCTTCGGCGGGCTGGCGGCGGCCATCCGTCTCGGCGCGCGTGGCTACCGGGTCACCGTGGTGGACCGTCTGGACGGACCAGGGGGGCGGGCCTACGTGCATCATCAGGACGGATTCACCTTCGATGCCGGGCCGACCATCGTGACCGCGCCATTTCTCTTCCGGGAACTCTGGGAGCTGGCGGGTCGGCGCTTTGAGGACGACATCGACCTGCGCCTGATGGACCCCTTCTACCGGGTCCGTTTCGATGACGGCAGTCACTTCGACTACACCGGCGATCCGGAGCGGATGCGGGCCGAGGTGGAGCGCTTCGCACCCGGCGATGTCGATGGCTACCACCGCTACATGGCGGCCAGCGAGGAGATCTTCCGGATCGGCTTCGAGGAGCTCAGCTACAAGCCGTTCAACCGGTTTACCGACATGCTCCGCGTGGTCCCGGACCTGATCCGGCTGCAGAGCTACTACAGCGTTCACGGGCTGGTTTCGCGCTACGTCAAGGACGAGCGGCTGCGTCAGGTGCTCAGCTTCCACCCGCTGCTCATCGGCGGCAACCCGTTTTCGGTGACCTCGGTCTACTGCCTGATCGAGTACCTTGAGCAGCACTGGGGGGTCCACTACGTCATGGGTGGTACGGGCAGGCTGGCCAGCGGCATGGCCGATCTGATCGCCGGGCAGGGGGGCGAGGTCCGTTACAACGCCGACGTCGAGGCGATCACCGTGGATCAGGGGCGGGCGACCGGCGTGGAGCTGAGCAGCGGCGAGCGCATCGCGGCCGATGTCGTTGTATCCAATGCCGATGCCGCCTGGACCTACCGCAAGCTGGTGCCGGCCAGTGCCCGCCGCCGCTGGAGCGATCGCCGCCTGGACCGGGCGCGCTACTCCATGGGTCTCTACGTCTGGTACTTCGGTACCCGCCGCCGATACCACGACGTGCCGCATCACACCATCCTCATGGGGCCACGGTACAAGGAGCTGATCCGAGACATCTTCGAGCGCAAGGTGCTGGCGGAAGACTTCAGCCTGTACCTGCATCGGCCGACGGCCACCGATCCGTCCCTGGCGCCGGAGGGGTGTGACGCGTTCTATGTGCTCTCGCCGGTGCCCCACCTCGGTGGGGACGTGGACTGGGAGGCGCAGGCCGAGCCCTACCGGCAGGCGATCTCGCAGTACCTCAGCGAGACGGTCCTGCCCGGGCTGGAGGAAGAGCTCGTGACCTCCCTGGTGGCCACGCCGCTTGATTTCCGCCACCGGCTGAAGTCGTGGCTCGGCACCGGCTTCAGCCTGGAGCCGGTGCTCCAGCAGAGCGCCTGGTTCCGCCCGCACAACCGCAGCGAAGACGTCCAGAACCTTTTCCTGGTCGGTGCCGGTACGCACCCCGGCGCCGGCCTGCCCGGTGTAGTCTCATCCGCCAAAATCCTCGACGAGGTAGTCCCAGATGCTCGTACCTTCGCCTGATCCAAGCCTGGCGCCGGAGCCGTACCTGCTCCATACCGATCGCCGAGCTTGTCGGGCCCTGCTCAGCACCGGGTCGCGGACCTTCATGGCGGCTTCCTGGCTGCTCCCGCGGGAGCGGCGGGATGCCGCGACGGCCCTCTACGCCTTCTGTCGCGAAGCGGATGACGCCGTGGACGAAGGACCGGGTGATGCGGCGGCCCTGGCCGCGCTCCGTGAGCGCCTGGAGGCGGCCTACGCCGGCCGGCCCCAGTCGCACCCGGCGGACCGTGCCTTTGCCTGCGTCGCCCACTACTACAACATCCCGCAAACCTTGCCGGGGGCCCTGATCGAGGGGTTTCGCTGGGACGCCGAGGGACGCGGCTACGAGACCATCGAGGAACTCTACGAGTACGCCGTGCGCGTTGCCGGGACCGTCGGCGTAATGATGTCGCTGCTTATGGATGTGCGCAGTCCGTCCGCCCTGGCTCGGGCCTGCGATCTTGGGATCGGCATGCAGCTGACCAACATCGCCCGCGATGTGGGTGAGGACGCGCGGCGTGGCCGGCTCTATCTGCCGCGGCAGTGGATGCGCGAGGCCGGCGTCGACCCGGACGCCTTCCTCGCCCGGCCGCGGTTCTCGTCGGAACTCGGCGGCGTCATCCAGCGACTGCTGCGGGACGCCGATCGCCACTACGAACGGGCGATGCCGGGATTCCACGCGCTGCCTCGCCGGGTGCGCCCCGGCCTGTGCGCAGCACGTCTGCTCTACGCCGAGATCGGCCGCGAGCTGGAACGCCGCGGCTGTGACTCGGTGAACCAGCGGGCCGTGGTCAGCGGGCAGCGCAAAGTGCGTGTCCTCTCTCAGGTTGCCTCGACGCTGGCCGCCGCGCCGCGGGACGATTCGGCGCCGGCCTTGCCACAGGGGCAGTACCTGATCGATGCTGTCAGGCAGGTTCCCGAGGCCGTCGGCCCGCCGGGGCGCTTAGAGGGGCAGGTCGCCTGGGTGCTGGGCCTGTTCGAGCGCCTCGAGCGGATGGACGCGGAGCGCCTGGAGCGTATGGACGCCGCCCGCTCCGGGCGTCAGGTCTCCGGATAGTCCGGGCGGCGTCGTTGCGCGGAGGGGCGGTCGATGGATCTGCCCGGTTTCATCATCTTCAAGCTCGCACTCGTGGCTTTGGCCATGGCCTACGCCGTACGCGAGATCGTGATCATGCGCCGCGACCTGCGGCAGATCCGCGAGGAGCGCGAACGCGATCGGGACGGCGCCGGACGCTGACAGGCCACGGGCAGCCGGGGCTGCTCGTGGCGACGGTCGCCGCTTGTCCAGTACTTCAGCCGGTACGCGTCGCGCGGCGAGGCATCCGGAATGGCAGCAATGGCTTGACCCAGGCGCTGGCGAAGCGGTTGAGGTCTAAGCTTTCGTGGACCGCTCGCAACGGGCGGCCGTCCACCGCCGTAGCGACCAGGGAGCGCGCGTAGAATGGGGTGTCCTCCAGGGTCTCGATGAGTCGGGCCTGCTCCGGGGCGTCGGCCGGGATGCGCCTGCGGATGCCCCACAGCGCAGTTGGCAGGGGGGCCGATGCCGGAGCGGGGGCCTCGCTGACCGCCCCCTGCCGGTCGAAACGGATCGTCTTGCGGTACGCCTCCCCCTGCCGGGGGGTGACGTCGTAGAGCACCGTGGTGCCGTCGGCATCGCTGGCGCGAGACCAGTGCCAGCCGCTGAATCCATCCTCCAGCGGTTCATCGCCGGCGTTGGTGTCGAGGTAGCCCTCGCCCTCCCAGCGGACCCGCGGCTTCTCCAGCTCGACCTGGACCCGGGCGCAGGGGGCCAGGGCACACCAGCGGTGGCGGCCAGCGGGGTCGAGAACCAGCGCCTGGTCGTTGGCGACCCGGGGGGTCAGGCGAATGCGGCCGCGCAGGTACGCCGGGCGCGGGAAGGTTAGCTCGTCGATGTCCAGCAGGAGCTCCCCGTCCACCCACCGCGCCTGGCTGGGGCCGACGACCAGGGTGTCACGGTCGCGTCGCAGCGCGTGCCGGTCCCGTTCGGTCATGCACCAGTGTCCGCGCTTCTCGCCGTAGAGGGCGACGTTGAAGGCGCAGTGGTCCTCCGGAATGGGCGTCCCGCGCTGCCGTGCCCACGCATAATAGGGTGAGAAGACGCTGCCGACGAACAGGATGACCGTCAGCCCGTGACGGCCGTCATCGCTCAGGGCGTCGAGGTACCACCAGACGTAGCCCCCCGAAGGGACCGTGTGACGGAAGTCAGGTCGGCCAGCACCTGCGCCGCCGCCAGGCGCCCGGACATCATCGCCATCGGCAGACCCGCCCCCGGGTGCGTGCTGCCCCCCGCCAGATAGAGCCCCGGCACCCGCGTGCGCGCCGCTGGACGCTGAAACGAGGCCCGCCACCCGTGGCTGGCCATCCCGTACAACGCCCCGCCCGTCGCCGGGTAACGCGCCTCGAAGTCCGTGGGCGTGTGGATGACCGGCGTCTCTTCCGTGGGCTGGATGCTGAGGCCGCAGCGCTCCAGGAGCGAGAGGGTCTGGTGCTGGCATTGTTGGATCTCCGTGTCGCTGAAGCTTTTCCGGTCGCCTTGGGCCGGCGCGTTGATCAGGCAGAGGAGGCGCTCGGGGCCGGCAACCGACTGCTGGTCGTGGCGATCCTGGGCGCAGATATAGACCGTTGGTTCCGGGGGCGGCTCGCCGCGGCGGAAGACGGCCTGGAACTCGTCTGCGTAGTCGCTGCTGAAGAAGACCGAGTGATGGTGAAGCGGGAAGCCCCCGGTCTCGGCCCGCCAGTTCCAAGTGATCGCGGACTGCGAGCGGGTCCGGGGCGGCTGTCTGCGCACCGCCGAGCGCAGGTGGTCGCCGAAGAGCCCGCTGGCCAGGGCGGCGGCATCGCCGTTGCTGACGACCGTCCCGGCTGGCAGGAACTCCCCGTGGGCCAGTTCGACGCCGCTGACCCGGCCTCGGGCGGTGTGGATGGCCCGTGCCCGGGTGGCGCAGCGCAGTTCGACCCCGCACCGTTCAGCGAGCCCGGCCAGAGCGGTGGCCAGACGGTGCATCCCGCCCTCGACCTGCCAAACTCCTTCCGACTCCACGTGGGCGATCAACATCAGCGTGGCTGGTGCCTCGAACGGAGAGGAGCCGCAGTAGGTTGCGTAACGGCCGTAGAGTTGTCGCAGGCGCGAATCGTGGAAGTAGCGGCCAAGAGCTTGCCAGAGGGTGGTGAACGGACTGATGCGCAGCATGGCGCCGAGGTTGCGGTAGCCGACGCGGTGGAAAAGACCCAGCGGGGTAGTGCGCTGTGCGCGCATGAACGTGTTGTCCAGCGTGTCGTGGATCTCCGCGGCGCGGCGGCAGAAGGCACGGAAGCGCCGCGCCTCGGCGGGGCCTGCGAACTCGCCGATCGCCTCGGCGGATTGTCGTGGATCGGCAAACAAATCCAGCTGCCCGCCTTCGACCCAGGCGTGCCGGGCCAAGCGCTCAACGGGGCGCAGTCGCAAATGGTCCTCAAGGCGTTCCCCCGCGTCGGCGAAGAGTTCCTCGAAGGCACCGCGCATGGTGAAGACCGTCGGCCCGGCGTCCAGCCAGGCGTCGCCGATGCGCACCGGGCGCAGTTTCCCTCCTGGTGTCGGTGCCTGTTCAACCAGCGTGACTTGCAGTCCGGCGCAGGCCAGGTCGATGGCGGTGGCGAGCCCGCCGACACCGGCGCCGATCACCACGGCGTTCTGTTCTCCTGCGGCTGGGCTTCGCATCGACGTTGACATGGGGTGGGTCCCTGACTAGCGTACTCGACGACTCACGTCTTCCCTGGAACGCAAGCCTACACGCCGCCGGCGGGAGGGGGCTACATGGAACCAAGCAAAAGAATCGAAAGCGCCCTGGAGGCCGCAGTGGCCCGGGCAACGGCTGCCCCGGCCCCGCCACAGCTGGCGCATGCCGTGCATCACGCCGTATTTGCCGGCGGCGCCCGCGTCCGGCCGCGCCTGTGCCTGACCGTCGCTGCGGCCTGTGGCGATGATCACCCCGAGCTGGCCGATGCGGCGGCCATCGCTATCGAGTTGATGCACTGTGCCTCGCTGGTCCACGACGATCTGCCGTGCTTCGACGATGCGGCGACGCGTCGCGGGCAGCCGTCGGTGCACGCCGCCTACGGCGAGCGCTTGGCTGTACTGGTCGGCGATGCGCTCATCGTCCACGCGCTGGAGACGTTGGCGCTGCAGGTGCCGCAGGCCCCGCAGCGGGCCGGTGCCCTGCTGGCCACGGTGACCCGGGCAACCGGTATGCCCTACGGCATTACGGCCGGGCAGGCCTGGGAGTCCGAGCCGGAAATCCCCGTGGCGGAGTACCACCAGGCCAAGACCGGCTCGCTGTTCGCGGCTGCCACCGTTGCCGGAGCCATCGCCGCCGGCGCCGAGGAGCAGGCCGATCGGTGGCGGACGGTAGGCGAGCGGCTGGGCGAGGCGTATCAGGTCGCCGATGACCTGCGTGACGCTGTCGGGGCCGAGGATGAACTCGGCAAGCCCACCGGCCAGGACTCGTCCCACGGCCTGGCCAACGCGGTCTCGGAGCACGGCCTCGAGGGGGCCAAGGAGCGTCTGGATCGGCTGGTGCAGGAGGCGGTCGACGCGGTCCCGGACTGCGCCGGTGCCGAGCAGCTGCGCGCCGGTATCCTCGAAGAGATGGAGCGGGTCCTGCCCAAGACGCTGGGCCGCAGCGCGGCGTGATCCGTAGCTGGCGAGACAGCCGGTGGCGGGATCGCCTGCATGACTGGCGAGACTGCCTGCTGGCCAGCCCCCGTTTCCATCGGCTGGCGGCACGCTTCCCGTTGACCCGGCCAATCGCCCGACGGCGCTCCAGCGAGCTGTTCGACCTGTGTGCCGGGTTCATCTACTCGCAGGTCGTGCTGGCCAGCGTGCGCAGCGGCCTGCTGGATCTGCTCAACGAGGGGGCGCAGCCCCGGGAGCGGTTGCTGAACCGCCTCGGGCTGCCGGAGATGGCGGGGCAACGGTTGCTCGAGGCAGCCGAGGCCTTGCGCCTGGCAGAGTCTCGCAGCGCCGGGCAGTACGGTCTCGGTGACCTGGGGGCCGTGCTGGTGGCCGCGCCGGGCATCCGCGCCATGGTCGATCACCACGCCCTGCTTTACGAGGATCTTCAGGATCCGCTGGAGCTGCTGCAGGGCGAGCGTGGCGAGACCGCCCTCGGGCGTTATTGGGCCTATGCCGGCAACCAGTCGCCGGACGCGCTGACGGGCAGCGAGGTGGATGGCTATAGCGGGCTGATGGCTGCCTCGCAGCCGATGGTGGCCACCGAGGTGCTCGATGCCTATTCGCTGCGCCGGCACCGGCGGTTGATGGATGTGGGCGGGGGCGAGGGGGCCTTCCTGATCGCCGCTGCCCGTCGATGGCCCCACCTGCATGGGCAGGTGATCGATCTCCCCGCCGTAGCCGAACGCGCCCGTGCCCGTATCGCCGAGGCAGGCCTTGAAGAACGCCTGACCGCCGCGGGGGCCGACTTCTTCCGGGACGCTCTGCCCGCCGATGCGGATGTGGTCTCCCTCGTGCGTATCCTGCACGATCACGACGATGAAGAGGCAGCCCGGCTGCTAAAGAACCTGCACCGCAGCCTGCGCCCCGGAACCACGGTCCTGGTGGCCGAGCCGATGTCGGGGACACCGGGGGCCGAGCGGGTGGGCGGTGCCTACTTCGGGATCTACCTTTTCGCGATGGGGCGTGGGCGGCCCCGAACCGTGGCCGAAAACCGCGGGCTTCTCGAGGGGGCCGGGTTTGAGCAGATCCGGTTATTGCCAGGCTGCAATCCGCTGCAGGCCCGTGTAATTGCGGCTAAAAGCCGCAGCCTATCCCGGTGATCGACCAGCTTGACACACGGGGAAGTCAAGTTAGGCTGACACCATGTCTGACCCAAGCCCTGTATCGAATGCCGATCCGGGTGGGCCGTCCGCCGGCCCGCACTCGGCTCGTGCGGTCCTTTTCGAGGCCCCTGAGCGCCTCGCCCTTCAGGATGTGGCCTTGACGGACCCCGGGCCGGGGGACGTCGTGGTCGATATCGACTTCAGCGGGATCAGCACCGGCACCGAGCGCCTGCTCTGGAAGGGCACCATGCCCCAGTTTCCGGGGCTGGCCTACCCGCTGGTTCCCGGCTACGAGTCCGTGGGCCGGGTCATCGCGGCCGGGGCCGAGTCGGGGCGGCAGGAGGGCGAGGCCGTGTTCGTCCCCGGCGCCCGCTGCTACCGGGAGGTCAGCGGGTTGTTCGGCGGGGCCGCCTCGCGCCTGGTGGTCTCCGGCGAGCGGGTCATCCCGCTGCCGGATGGCCTCGGCGAGCGTGGCGTGTTGTTGGCCCTGGCCGCTACGGCGTGGCACGCGGTGGCCGAGGCACCCCCGGATCTGGTGATCGGCCACGGTGTGCTGGGCCGGCTGATAGCGCGCATCGGGGTGTCGCTCGGCCATCCTCCGACCGTCTGGGAGACCAACGAGGACCGGCGAACCGGCGCCGACGGCTACACGGTGCTGGAACCGGACAGCGATGAGCGCCACGACTACGCGCGCATCTGCGATGTCAGTGGCGACGCCGCGCTCCTCGATACCCTGATCGGGCGGCTGGCGCACGGAGGCGAGGTGGTGCTGGCCGGGTTCTACAGCGAGCGCCTGTCGTTCGCGTTCCCGTCGGCCTTCATGCGTGAGGCCCGGCTGCGTGTGGCGGCCGAGTGGCAGCGGGACGATCTGCAGGCCGTGACGCGGCAGATCGAGTCAGGGGCGCTCAGCCTCGACGGTCTGATTACGCACTGCCTCGATGCCGCCGAGGCGGCATCGGCCTACCGGATCGCCTTCGGTGATCCCGACTGTCTCAAGATGGTCCTCGACTGGAGAAACAGCTGATGAGCAGCGAGCAGCCGGCGAAAGAGACCCAGATCATCGCCATCTACGGCAAGGGCGGCATCGGCAAGAGCTTCACGCTCTCCAACCTCTCCTACATGATGGCGCAACAGGGCAAGAAGGTCCTGCTCATCGGCTGCGACCCCAAAAGCGATACCACCTCGCTGCTCTTTGGCGGGCGGGCCTGCCCCACGATCATCGATACCTCCTCGCGCAAGAAGGCCGCCGGCGAGACGTTGAGCATCGGCGACGTCTGCTTCAAGCGCGATGGGGTCTTCGCCATGGAGCTCGGCGGCCCGGAGGTGGGCCGCGGCTGTGGTGGACGCGGGATCATCCACGGGTTCGAGATCCTGGAGAACCTGGGGTTCCACGACTGGGACTTCGATTACGTCCTGCTCGATTTCCTCGGCGACGTGGTCTGTGGCGGGTTTGGCCTGCCCATCGCGCGTGACCTGTGCCAGAAGGTCATCCTGGTGGGGGCGAACGATCTACAGTCGCTCTACGTCGTCAACAACGTCTGCTCGGCGGTGGAGTATTTCAGCCGCCTGGGCGGGAGTGTCGGCGTCGCCGGGCTGGTGGTGAACAAGGATGACGGTACCGGCGAGGCGCAGGCACTCGCCGAGCAGGCTGGGATACCGGTGCTCTCGAGCATCCCCGCGGACGACGAGATCCGGCGCAAGAGCGCCAACTACGAGATCATCGGCTACCCGGGTGGTCCCTGGGGAGACCTGTTCGGGCAGCTGGCGCAGAACATCGCCGGTGCCCCGCCGGTCATGCCTCAACCCCTGAGTCACGACCAACTGCTCGGGCTGTTCAAGAGTGACGAGGTCGGCGGCGAGGTCGAACTCGTGCCCGCCACTCCGGAGGACATGTGCCCGCAGGGGGCGACCAGGAAGCCATCCCTGGAGATCGTCTACGACGATACCTGAGCCAGACCCCGGAGTAAGGGCCATGAACGATCGAGCGGGACCCCATGATCAACCCCAGACCATGTGCCCGGCCTTCGGGTCGTTGCGCGTGGGGCTGCGCATGCGCCGCACCGCCACCGTGGTGGCGGGTTCGGCTTGCTGCGTCTACGGGCTGACCTTCACTTCGCACTTCTATGGTGCCCGGCGCAGCGTTGGCTACGTGCCCTTCGACTCCGAGTCGCTGGTGACCGGGGGGCTGTTCGAAGACGTCCACCAGGCGGTGTACGACCTTGCCGACCCGGCGCGCTACGACGCCATCGTGGTCATCAACCTCTGCGTGCCGACGGCCTCCGGCGTGCCCCTGCGGCTGTTGCCCGAGGCGATCAACGGTGTCCGCGTGGTGCCGCTGGAGGTGCCCGGTTTCGGCGTGCCTACTCATGCCGAGGCCAAGGACAAGCTGGCGGCTGCCATGCTGCGTTACGCCCGGCAGGAGGCCGAACAGGGCCCTGTGGCGGCGCCGCGCAGTGGCCGGGGCGATCTGCCCACGGTGGCGCTGCTCGGCGAGATGTTCCCGGGCGATCCGGTCAGTATCAGCCGTTTGCTCGAGCCCATGGGCCTGGCGGCGGGGCAGGTGGTGCCGACGCGCGAGTGGCGCGAGCTTTACGCGGCCCTCGATTGCCGCGCGGCTGCCGCAATCCACCCGTTCTATACGGCGTCGCTGGCGGAGTTCGAAGCAGCGGGGCGGGCGCTGGTGCCCTCGGCCCCCGTCGGACGGGATGGCACCGCAGCCTGGCTCGAGGCGGTCGGAGCGGCCTGCGACGTCGGGCGTGCCGAGATCGACACGGCGAAATCGGCTGCGCTTCCCGCCATCGAAGAGGCCATCGCGGCTGCGCCGGTGCACGGCCGGATTACGGTCTCCGGATACGAGGGCTCCGAGCTGCTGGTTGCCCGGCTGCTCGTCGAATGTGGCGCGGACGTGCGCTACGTGGGCACGGCCGTGGGTCAGACGCGGTGGTCGGATCCGGATCGCGAGTGGCTCGAGGCGCGAGGGATCCCAGTGCGTTTCCGGGCGACGCTGGAGGACGATACCGCGGCGGTGGACGAGCACCAGCCCGATTTGGCCATCGGCACCACACCCGTGGTCCAGCACGCCAAGGAGCAGGCCATTCCCGGCCTGTACTTCACCAATCTGATCTCTGCGCGACCGTTGATGGGGCCGTCGGGGCCAGGGGCGCTGGCTCAGGTTATCAACGCCGCGATCGGGAACAAGGAGCGCTTTGACGCCATGAACGCATTCTTCGCCGGCGTGGGTACGGGCGAGACCGGCGGCGTGTGGAGCGAATCGCCGCAGATCCCGCCGCGGGTTGAGATCAAGGCGGGCGGCGTCGGGCGTTGTGGGGAGGGACGCTGATGCTCATCCCCGATCTTGATCGTGCTGGCGGATACTGGGGGGCGGTGTACGCGTTCACGGCCGTCAAGGGTCTGCAGGTGATCATCGACGGCCCGGTCGGGTGCGAGAACCTGCCGGTGACCGCCGTTTTGCACTACACCGACGCCCTGCCGCCGGAAGAACTCCCGGTGGTCGTCACCGGCCTCTCCGAGGAAGAGCTCAACCGAGAGGGCACCGAGGGCGCCATGAAGCGGGCCCACGGCACCCTCGATCCCCAGCAGCCGACTGTCGTCGTAACCGGTTCCATTGCCGAGATGATCGGCGGCGGCGTCACGCCTGAAGGCACCGGGATACGCCGTTTCCTGCCGAGAACCATCGACGAGGATCAGTGGCAGGCCTCGGATCGGGCGCTGCGCTGGCTCTGGGAGCAGTTCGGCATGCGCCGCGGGCGCGCGCCGCGTCCGCGCGAACGGGAGGCCGGTGCGCCGCCGCGGGTCAACATCATCGGCCCGGCCTACGGGATGTTCAATATGCCCTCGGACCTGGCCGAGATCCGCCGGCTGGTCGAGGGCATCGGTGCCGAAGTCAATCTGGTCTTTCCTCTTGGTTGCCACGTGGATCAGATCCCGCGGCTGGTGGATGCTGACGTCAACATCTGCATGTACCGGGAGTACGGGCGCGGGCTCTGCGAGGCGCTCGGACGGCCCTATCTCCAGGCGCCGGTCGGCCTGCACAGTACGACGCGATTCCTGCACGCCCTCGGCGAGCAGCTCGGGCTCGATCCGGAGCCGTTTATCGAAAAAGAGAAACACACCACACTAAAACCGCTCTGGGATTTGTGGCGTTCTGTCACACAGGATTTCTACGCCACGGCCAGTTTCGGGATCGTTGCCGCACAAACCCATTCGCTGGGCATTCGGAAATTTCTTGAAAATGACCTGGGGATGCCCTGCAATTTCGCCTTCTCTCGGGCGCCAGGCGTCAAGATCGATAACGACGCCATTCGTGCCGCGATCCGCGGCAATCCGCCACTCGTGCTTTTCGGAAGCTACAACGAGCGGATGTATCTTGCGGAAATAGGGGGACACGCCAGATATATCCCCGCCTCCTTCCCCGGTGCGGTCATACGCCGCCACACGGGGACCCCGTTCATGGGGTACGGTGGATCCTGTTACATCGTGCAGGAGGTTTGTAACGCGCTCTTCGACGCCCTGTTCCATATCCTGCCGTTGGGCACGGAAATGGATCAGGTGGAGGCCACTCTGGCCCGCGGCGTGCAACCGGAAAAAACGGCGCAGAATGTCGCAGCCGAATCCGAAGCCGCCCCGGCCGAGGCCTCCGAGACCCTGACCTGGGACGAAGAGGCTCGAGCGATACTTGACCGCTGGGTTCAGGAGCAACCGATGCTGGTCCGCATCTCGGCCACAAAGCGGTTGCGCGATGCAGCGGAACAGCGGGCCAAGGAGGCCGGCGAGACTCGAGTCACCGCAGCCCGGGTCAAGAGCTGCAGCGACGTGCTGCCAGGGTCGGGTCCGGGGCGCGGCAACTAAAGCACGAAATGGGCGCGGCGAAAGCGCGCTATCCCGTTGAAGCCTTGCGCGTTGTGCTTTGTTATAGACGGGTAGAGGCGCAGCGGAGAGTTCGACGAGAGGAGGCACTCCGATGGCACACGCAGTCAAAGCACGGCCGAACTCAGCGCGAGCCCGCCGCAAGGAAGAGGCGCAGTACCGCCTGCTGATGGCCGTCAGCTTCGCGGTCTTTCTGGTCGGCGCTCTTCTGGCCCGTCTCGTCCCGGCACGCTGGCGTGCTACGCAGCAAAAGGGCGAGCGGCAGTCGGTAATCGCCGAGGCACGCGCGGCGGCGCAGACCTCGGTCCCCTTCGCCTTCATGAGCTGATGCGCGGCATTGGGCCGCAGCTCGCAGGGGAAGAGAAAACGAACAACCGATTTTTCTGATCGAGGATCCATCCTCGGTCGGGAAAAAAGCACCACCAAAGCGTGGTGACCAACCCGAGCCGCGCGGGGGCGCGCGGCGCAGGCGAAAAGTCGAACGGAGGAAGTAATTATGGCTGACGAGATGCGGAACGTTAGCGACGAGGAAGCCAAAGAGTTTCACGCGATGTTCTCTCAGGCCTTCACCGTCTACATCGGTGTTGCCGTTGTGGCGCACATCCTGGCCTGGGCCTGGCGTCCGTGGATCCCGGGTGACGAGGGCTTCGGTGCCGCTCTGATCGAGGGTGCCAACGCCGTCACCGCCGCTGTTCAGTCCATCGCGCCCATCGCTGCTTAAGGAGACGTAATCATGTGGAGAATGTGGAAGATCCTCGACTATCGCCGTACGGTGGTTCTGGCCCACGTGGGCATGGCCGTCCTGGCTCTGCTTATTCACTTCATCCTCCTGAGCACGGAGAACTTCAACTGGCTCCAGGGTAACCCCTACGGCGACGCCGAGTCGGCTGCCGAGGTCGCCGATGCTGCGGTCATGCCGCAGCAGCGGGAGGTCTAAGCACCCGAGCCCCCGGCTCTTCGGGAGGACCGCCCCGGTGTGCTTCACACCCGGGGCGGTCGCTCGCCGAAGGCTTCGGGATCCCTGAGGCGCCGTGTTGCCCGTGATGTGAGGACCCAGCCATGGCGATGCTCGACTTTGAAAAAAAATATCGTGTCCGAGGAGGTACACTCCTCGGAGGGGACTTGTTTGACTTTTGGATTGGGCCGTTCTACGTGGGCATCTTCGGGGTGCTTACGGCGATCTTCTCGGTCCTTGGCACCGTCCTAATTATCTACGGTGCTTCCCAAGACACCTTCAATCTGTGGCAGATCTCGATCGCCCCGCCCGACCTCAGCTATGGGCTGGCCCTTGCGCCCATGATGGAGGGCGGCCTCTGGCAGATCATCACCGTCTGCGCTCTGGGCGCGTTCATCACCTGGGCCCTGCGGCAGGCGGAGATCTCCAAGAAGCTCGGCATGGGCTATCACGTGCCGGTGGCGTTCGCGTTCGCGATCCTCGCCTACGCGACGCTGGTGGTCTTTCGGCCGCTGCTGATGGGCGCCTGGGGGCACGGGTTCCCGTACGGGATCCTGAGCCACCTGGATTGGGTGTCGAACGTGGGGTATCAATACCTCCACTTCCACTACAACCCGGCCCACATGCTGGCCATCACGTTCTTCTTTACAACCACCCTGGCCCTGGCGCTGCACGGTGGCCTGATCTTGTCGGTCACCAACCCGAAGAAGGGTGAGTCGGTCAAGACCGCGGAGCACGAGAACACCTTCTTCCGCGACGTCGTCGGCTACTCGATCGGCAGCCTGGGCATCCACCGCCTCGGCCTGTTCCTGGCCCTGAACGCGGCTTTCTGGAGTGCCGTGTGCATCATCATCAGTGGCCCGTTCTGGACCCGCGGCTGGCCCGAGTGGTGGAACTGGTGGCTCAACGTCCCGATCTGGTCCTGGGGGGGGTAATCAGAAATGGCTGAGTATCAGAACATCTTTACCCGCGTTCAGGTCCGGGGCCCGACGGATCCGGGCGTCGAGCTCCCAGCCGCGGATTGGCCCCGGACCAAGGGAGCGACGCACTCGTGGCTGCTCGGGAAGATCGGCGACGCCCAGGTCGGTCCGATCTATCTCGGCACAACCGGCGTGATGTCGATCCTCTTCGGCATCCTGTCCATCGTCATCATCGGCATGAACATGCTGGCGTCGGTGGACTGGAGCCCGCTCGAGTTCATCCGTCAGTTCTTCTGGGTGGCCCTGGAGCCGCCGCCGCCGGAGTACGGGTTGAGCCTCCCGCCGCTCAATGATGGCGGATGGTGGCTGATCGCCGGGTTTACGCTGACCCTGTCGGTCCTGCTCTGGTTTGCGCGGACCTACAACCGGGCACGGGCGCTCGGGCTCGGCACCCACGTGGCCTGGGCCTTCGCTGCGGCGATCTTCCTGTTCCTGGCTATCGGCTTCATCTGGCCGGTGCTGATGGGCAGCTGGGCGAAGAGCGTGCCGTTCGGCATCTTCCCGCACCTGGACTGGACCACGGCGTTCTCGCTGCGGTACGGCAACCTGTACTACAACCCGTTCCACATGCTGTCGATCGTGTTCCTGTTCGGGTCGGCTCTGCTGTTCGCGATGCACGGCGCCACCATCCTGGCGGCGGGTCGCTACAACGCGGAGCGCGAGATCGAGCAGATCACCGACCGCGGTACCGCTGCGGAGCGTTCGGCGCTGTTCTGGCGCTGGACCATGGGCTTCAACGCTACGATGGAGTCCATCCACCGGTGGGGTTATTGGTTCGCCATCCTCTGCGTGATTACGGGTGGCATCGGTATCCTGCTGACCGGCACCGTGGTCGAGAACTGGTACCTGTGGGGTGTCCACCACGGCATTGCCCCCGAGTATCCGGAGTTCTTCACACCGGCAGTGGATCCGGCAGCAGGGGGGACGGAGTGATGAGCAGTAAAATGTATCTGAACCGATCCTTGGCAGTTGGTGCCCTGTCCGCCGGTCTCGCAGTCGTCGTCGGGTGTGAGCGTCCCCCGGTAGACACCGAGCAGAAGGGCTACCGTGGCACCGGCATGGAGGAGGTCAACAACCCGCGGCTGCGGGACGATGACCTCCACCTGGCGCCGGCGGCCGCGGACCCGGTGTCGGCTGAGGGGCCCCGCGCCGGCGAGATCTACCAGAACGTGGAGGTGCTCACCGACCTGAGCGTGGCGGAGTTCACCCGGCTCATGCAGAGCATGACCGACTGGGTGGCGCCGGACGAGGGTTGCACCTACTGCCACGATGGCAACGACTTCGCCAGCGAGGAGCTGTACACGTACCAGGTCTCTCGTCAGATGATCGAGATGAACCGGTATGTGAACGCCAATTGGGACAGCCACATGGATGACACGGGTGTGACCTGCTACACGTGTCACCGTGGCGAGAACCTGCCGGCGGAGAGCTGGTTCGCCGAGCCGACGCCGGATGTGAACATGGCCGGCCTCGGCAACACCATGATGCAGAACCTGGCCAGCGAGAAGACCGAGTACACCTCGCTTCCGCGGAATGCGTTCGAGCGGTACCTGCTCGGGCACGATGATCTGCGGGTCGAGGGTGACACGATCCTGCCCCACCTCGATGAGTGGGACGTCTCGCTCCAGGACACTGAGGCTTCCTACAGCCTCATGATGCACATGTCCGCTGCAACCGGCTCCAACTGCACCACCTGCCACAATACCGGCCGGCTGGGGCAGTGGGACGAGAGCCCGGAGGAGCGGGAGATCTCCTGGCACGGCATCCGGATGGCGCGTGACATCAACGCCAACTGGATCGAGCCGCTGGAGGCTGGCCAGCCCGAGGTTCGCCTGGGGCCGACCGGTGACATCGCCAAGGTCCAGTGCGCCACCTGCCACTACGGTGAGCAGCTGCCGCTGGACGGGGCCAAGATGGTCGATGACTATCCGGGCCTGATGGGCGAGGAGGACGCGGACTTCGACTTCCTGCAGTTTGGTGATCTTGGTACCGACGGTCTGCGCGACCGCAACGCCGAGTAAAAGCAGGGAGCGAACCCGGAGGCCTCGGCCTCCGGGCCCGTCCTGAAGAAAACGGCGCCTTAAGGCGCCGTTTTTCTTTTTGAGGCGCGCCGGGCACGGCGCACAGCGTCTTGGCTGGCGCTATCCGGGGAACTGTGGTGGTTTCCGGATGACTTGGAGGTGCAAGTCCTCTACCGGCCCGGCAAGGGGAACGGTTAGCCGAACGGCAAGGGTGTCCATCGTGAGGTGGAACCTGAAGGAAGCCGAAGGCAAAGCACTGGCCCGACAACTAGAAGTCGGTGCAAGGATAAGTGGGCGAAGTGTCCGTCGCGTACGGCGTATGGGCTGAGTCAGAACTGCGGCGAGCCACGGTAGAGGGTCGGGTCCGGGGGCGGAGGTAGGAGCGGAGCGAGTAGGGGCACGAGCGGCCGGGTTCGGCCGCCGCACCCCTTGCGCGGTCAGCGGACCGGTGCCAGCCCGGTCAGGTGCGCGATGTTCTTGAAGAAGATGCGCATATGTGCGAGCGGACGTGCTCGAACCAGGCGCTTGTTCATGTACGCATCCCAAGTCAGCGCCTGCACGTCCGGGTCGGCACAGATCCGCACGAACCGCTCCCGGCGGTTGTCGTTGGTGTACCAGAAACGCTGCATCACGCCGAGTACCCGGAAGACCTGGCCGTGGTCCCTGGTGAAGGCCTTCTCCGCCTGTGCGAGGGCCGCGCCGTTGCCGGTGTCCAAGGCCTGCTCCACGGCCTGGGCGGCATTTTGTCCCCCAACCATGGCGTAGTAGATCCCCTCGCCGGAGGCGGGGGCCACGGTGCCGGCGGCGTCGCCGGCTAGGACCACATTGCGCCCGTTGTCCCAGCGCTTGAGCGGGTGCATCGGGATCGGTGCCCCCTCCCGGCGCAGGGTTGTCGCCTGTTCCAGTCCGGCGTCCTGGCGCAAGCGCTCCACGGCCGAGCGCAGGGAGAAACCCTTGACCGCGCTGCCGGCGCCGACACTGACCGTGTCGCCATGGGGAAAGATCCAGCCGTAAAAGTCGGGAGAGATCGAGCCGCGGTAGTAGACGTCGGCCCGGCGTGGATCGAAGCGGTCGTCGTCGCCGGCAGCCGGGGCTTCGATGATCTCATGGTAGGCGGCGACCTGGGGGATCTCGGTCGCCCGCTGGATGGCCTGCCGGCCCACGGCGGAGTTGGCGCCATCAGCGCCGATAACGAACCGCGCCCAGACTTGGCGGGGCTCGGCCTCCGGGCCACCCCGACCCTCGGTGTAGCGGAGGTAGACGCCGCCGTCGCCCTCCTCAAGGTGCTTGAAGGTGGCCTCGCGTCGCTCGGCGCCGGCCTCGGCGGCACGGTTGCGCAGCCATTCGTCGAAGACCTCGCGATCGACCATGGCCACGTAGCCGTCCTGGATCGGCATGTCCACGTGGCGGTCGGAGGGCGAGACCATGCGGGCGGAGCCCACGGTGGCGCAGATCATCTCGTCGGGGATCTCGAAATCCTGGACGCAGCGCGGAGGGATCGCGCCGCCGCACGGCTTGATGCGGCCCGGGCGGTCGAGTAGTAGTACGGCGTGACCTTGTTGCGCGAGGTATCGGGCTGCAGTGGCACCCGCAGGGCCACCACCGACGACAGCGACATCGAAGCGCTCGACATTCTGCGAGTTGCTCATGGGCATCAGCTCCCTGCTGTGGCGGTGCCGTATTTCTGGTCGGTCTCGCCGGCTCGGTCCACCCGCGCAGCCAGCCAGGCCGAGACCAGGAAGAGCAGGGCGGCGAGCCCGAAGACCATGGAGTATCCGGCCGTCTCGTCACCGGCCAGGTAGCGGATTGCGTCGACGCCAACGGTTCCGAGGAAGCCGCCGAGGCCGAAGGCGATGGCCTGGGCTGCGCCCCAGAGGCCGACGCGGACCCCCTCCCGGCGCTCCTGGCCCTCGCTGGCGAGGCGCATCATGGAGCCGATGGCGGCTACGGCGAAGGCGCCGTTGGCCGCGCCGAGCGCGAACACCGGCAGGCCGACACGCCAGAGGCCGCTCTCGGAAACACTCTCCCACCAAAGCTCTTGGACGCCAGCGACGACGATCAGGTTGCCCAGAGCGATGCTCGAGGCGATGCAACCGCCGATGGTCCAGGTGCGCAGGCTGCCGAGTTTGCCGCGACCGGCGAGGGCCGCGAGCAGCATCCCGGCCAGGACGCCGCCATTCTGAAACCCGCCCAGCTGGGTGGACTGCCCGGGGGTCAGGCCGAAGACCAGGCCGGCGAACGGCTCCAGGATAAGATCCTGGGAGTTGTAGGCGAGCATCGAGAAAAACACGAAGATGGTGAACCGCCGCGCCTTCGGTTCATCCCAGATCTGGCCCAGGGCCTGAAAGAAGGGGGTCGTTGGGGTGCTCTGCGCATGGGCGCCGACGCTCTCGCGCCCTTCGCCCTCGACGCCCCAGACGGCGACGAAGGCCAGGACGACCGCCAGGGCGCAGACGACGCTGGTGACCCCCACCAGGCGCTCCATGGAGAACGGATCAAGGAAGTGCCCGGCGGTGCCTGCCGTCACCGCGAACCCGGCGATCATCATCACCCAGGTGACCATCGCTGCAGGTGCACGTCGCTCCGGTGACACCCGCGTCGCCAGCAGGGCGAGCAGCGCGGTACCGGCACTGCTGACACCGGCCCCGATCATGAGGAAGGCGACCGTAGCGAGGGCAACACCGCCGGCAGTGTTGGTCTCCATGAGCGCCGTCGCGAAGGAGGCGGTGACCCCGCCGGCGGCAAGCACCAGGATGCCGCCAAGGATCCACGGGGTTCGTCGCCCGCCCACATCCGATCCGTAGCCCAGGCGCGGGCGCAGGATCTGAACGGCGTAGTGGAAGCCGACCAGCATGCCGGGCAGCATCGCCGGCAGGGCCAGCTCGACGATCATGACGCGATTGAGGGTAGTGGTGGTCAGCACCACCACAGCGCCCAGGGCCGTCTGGACGAGGCCGAGCCGGAGGATCCCCAGCCAGCCGATGTTGGGTGCGCTCATGCGCTGCCTCCGAGCATGCCGCCCAAGGCGAAGGCCGTGGCCAGCATGCCGAGCACGTAGAGGGTCGTGCCCGTGGCGTTATACCAGGGGGCGTAAGCTTTTGGATCGCGTAGCAGCCGGATCATCAGCAGAAGCTGAGCGGCCAACAGGGCGCTGACGATCAGGGCGTGCCAGGGCTGCTCCCAGGCGAGGAGCAGGCCGATCACCACCGCCTGCGGCAGCGCCATGACGACACAGGCCAGGCGCGCCGCATTCTGCGCGCCGAGATGAACGGGCACCGTCTTGAGCCCGGTCTGCCGGTCGCCCTCAATGGCCTTGAAGTCGTTGAGGGTCATGATGCCGTGGGCGCCGATGCTGTAGAGCAGGGCGACGAGCAGGATCCGCCAGTCCGGAAGCCCGGTGGCCATGATGGCCGCACCGGTGACCCAAGGCAGCCCTTCGTAGGAAAGGCCCACAGCGGCGTTGCTGATCCAGCCGTTGCGCTTCAGGCGTATGGGAGGGGCGCTGTAGGCCCAGGCCAGGAAGAGGCCGATACAGGCGGCCAGGAGGACCACCGGCCCGAGGGCAGCGGCGACGGCCAGGGCGAGCAAAGTGGTGCCGATCCCGATGTAGAGCCCCCAACGCCCGGGCATGCGGCCCGAGGGAATGGGGCGGTCGGGCTCGTTGATGGCGTCCACGTGGCGGTCGTACCAATCGTTGACGATCTGGCTGGTGCCGCAGACCAGCGGACCGGCGAGCAGCACACCGGCGGCGATCATCAGCCAGTGGATCCCCTCCGGGGAAGCGCCCACGGAAATGACACCACAGGCGAATGCCCACATCGGCGCGAACCAGGTGATCGGATGCATGATCTCGAACACCGTCGCCAGACGCGGGCGCGTGAGCGCTGTATCAGGATGAGCTGCCCCAGACATGACGGTACAGTAAGGAGCCCCGATCCCCGGCGTCAAGCGGGCGTGACAGTCGGCCGCGCCCATTCGCCGCGGCGGGTCAGAACGCCTCGCCCAGGTTGAAGTAGACGGCCAGGCCGTCGCCATCTTCCGCCTCGCCGCGGGCGTACCCGCGGGCGAAATCGAGACGCAGGTGGATGCCGGCGTCGGGCACGAGGACGTACCGCAGGCCGCCGCCAACCCCGTACTTCAGGTGTTCTGTGGAGGCCTCCGAAAGGCGCGGGAAGACGTCGCCGGCGCCGGCGAAGGCAGCGCCCTGCCACCGCCCGGCGATGGGAAAGCGCCACTCGGCCTGTCCGGCAAGCAGCACGTTGTCGATGTAGCGCCCCTCGTAGAACCCGCGCAGGGTGCTGCCGCCCAGTCGGGGTTGGAGCGGCAGCGGTGCGTGGTCACCGGCGTACTCGCCGACGAATTGCAGCGCGACGGCGTGTCGCTCGCCGATGCCGAAGTAGTGGCGATGGTCGAGCTCGATTACGCCGAACGCCTCATCGGCCCCCAGTGACTCGGGGAAGGCCACCGCCGCCAGCTCCGTGCGACTGCCGGAGGTGGGGAAGAACGGGCCGCTGCGAGTGTCCTGGGAGACGGCGGCACCGACGCCGTGGAGCCGGTTCTCGCGCGGCAGTTCACGCTCCTGGTAGTACTGATCCACCTTGCCGTCCGCATCGACGTCCTCCAGGTCGTAGCGAGCGGCATCCCAGCGCACGCCCGCGTACCACGGGCCGCCAACCCAGCGTTGCAGGCGGAGGCTGTTGCTGCGGCGCAGTGCGGTGTACGACTCCTCATCGTCCTGCCGAGCCAGGGGGCCCTGCCCATAGTAATCCCGGGGAAACTCGCTGAGTGTGGTGCTGTTGGCGATCAGCCAGCGCCCATCAGCCAGGTAGGCGCGGCCACTGAGGGCGGCCAGGTACTGGCTTTCTGCAGTATAGAAGCCTACCAGGCTGAGGGTGTCGGTGCCCTCCGCACCGGTAGCCAGCTGGCGTGGCCGGAAGAGCACCGCCGTTGCTCCGCCGGCCCCCCCGGTTTCCGGGGTGTAGAAGACCAGCGGCACGACCACGCCCCCAGGTGAGCCGGCGCTCAGGAGGGCGGGGGCGCCGCCCAGGCCGATGAACAGGGCGGCCAGCAGTTGGCGGGCGCGTCGGGCCATGGGGCTGTCGTCGGCGATCGGGCTAGCGGGACCGACGCCACTATAGCCCCGGGCAAGCCCCTGGCGGAAGGCGCCCTTATCCCGGCCGCGTCAGGCCGGGGTGTCGGTGTCCTTGATGCCCATCAAATACAGGGTCCCGTCCAGGCCCAGGGTGGAGATCGATTGCCGCGCGCTCTCCTGGACCACCGGCTTGGCGTGGAAGGCGATACCGAGCCCGGCCAGGCGCAGCATGGGCAGGTCGTTGGCGCCGTCCCCGACGGCGATTACCTGTTCCAGGGCCAGGCCCTCCTGCTCCGCGATGTGGCGCAGCAGCTCGGCCTTGCGCGGGCCATCGACGATCTCGCCCTGGACCCGCCCGGTCAGTCGACCGTCGACAATCTCCAGGTCGTTGGCGTAGACGTAGTCGATGCCCAGGTGTTTCTGCAGATGGCGCCCGAAGTAGGTGAAGCCACCGGAGATAATCGCGGTGACGTAGCCGAAGGCCTTCAGCGTACGCATCAGCCGCTCGGCGCCCTCGGTTAGCGTCAGGCTCCGGGCGACCTCTTCCAGGGTCTCTTCGGGCAGTCCCTCCAGGAGGCGGACGCGCTGGCGCAGGCTCTCGCGGAAGTCGATCTCGCCGCGCATGGCCTGCTCGGTGACTCGCGCGCACTCCTCGCCGACGCCGGCCGCCTTGGCCATTTCGTCGATGACCTCCTGCTGAATGAGCGTGGAGTCCATGTCGAAGGCGACCATGCGACGGTTGCGCCGGTACAGATTGTCTTCCTGGAAGCTGATGTCGATCCCGAGCTGCTGGGAGATCTCCATGAAGTCGCGCTTCATGGCGTCGGTGTCGACGGGCTGGCCCCGCACCGTCAGCTCCACACAGGCTCTTGAGCGTCGACCCTCCAGATGCAGCGGGCGACGGCCAGAGAGTCGCACGATGTCCTCGATATTCAACCCTTGGGCGGTGACGACGCTGGAGATGCGGGCAATCTGCGCGGCGCTCACGCTTCGGCCGAGCAGGGTGATGATGTGCCGCGGCTTGCCGGCGCCACGCACCCAGTGCTCGTACTGCTCCTGTGCCACCGGGGTGAAACGCACCTGCATCCCCGCATCGTGGAGGTGGAACAGCACGTCCTTGAGCACCGGGGAGACGTCCTTCTGCTCCGGTACCTCGATGAGAATGCCGAGCGACAGGGTGTCGTGGATCATCGCCTGCCCGATGTCGAGGATGTCGACATCGTACTCGGCCAGGATGCCCATCAGGGAAGAGGTCAGTCCCGGCTGATCCTCGCCGGACACGTTGATCAGGATGATCTCGCTCATAGCATCTACCATTCCGGGGTGAGCGCGTCATTGTAGGGGATCCGGCCCCGGCCGTGGTGGACACCGTGAGCCCTTGCCGAATCCGCGGGCTCATCGCAGACTAAAACGCTTCCGCGCGTTTCCCTGACTGGTGGCGAGGAGATTGCAAGTGACGCACATCGAAGAGGGGCTCAGGCGGGTGCTTCATCGGGCCGCCCGGGTGGTGGCGCTGACCGGCGCCGGGATCTCGGCCGAGAGTGGTGTGCCGACGTTCCGGGATGCGCAGAGCGGCTTCTGGGAGCGTTTCGACCCCGAGGAGCTGGCTACACCGGAAGCCTTCCGGCGCAACCCCCGCCGGGTGTGGGCCTGGTACGCGCAGCGCCGGCGCCTGGCCGAACAGGCCGAGCCCAATGCCGGGCACCGCGCCTTGGCCGACTGGGAGCGGCAACTTGGCGGCCTGCGCGTAATCACCCAGAACGTTGATGGCCTACACCAGCGCGCCGGGAGCCACGACATCATCGAGCTGCACGGCAATATCCACCGCGACCGTGTCTTCGAGGGTGCGGTAGCCGGCGCTTCGGATGCCCCGGAGTTGCCGCGGTGTCCGCACAGTGGCGATCTGCTGCGTCCGGATGTGGTCTGGTTCGGCGAGGCCCTGCCGTCCGGTGCCGTCGAGGCTGCGGTGACTGCGGTCCGGGAGGCCGACCTGGTCCTCTCCGTTGGCACCTCCTCACTGGTCCAGCCGGCTGCTTCCCTGCCGCTCGAAGCGCTGGAGCGGGATATCCCGGTCCTGGAGGTCAACCGGGAGCCCACACCGCTGACCCCGGTGGCGGACTGGAGCCTGCGCGGCAGCGCCGGCGAGATCCTGCCGGCGCTGGTCGGGGCGGCGACCGAGCAGGTCTGAATCGCCGCGTGCCGCGGTTCAGAGGAAAGCGCGCGGCACCCGCTCATCCCAGGTCTTGGCGAAGACGCGCAGCCCGTTCTCGTAGGCATCTAGGGTGGCGTGGATTCGGAAGTGGCCCTCGTCGCAGGTGAGCAGGGTGCGGGTCTCGGTGTAGATCGACCAGTCACCGCGGCGTAGCCGTCGGCGGTGGATGACCTCGCCGCTCAGGGAGGTGAAGTCGTCGCCGCGTGCCCGATACCACTCGTCCGCGGAGCGTTCGACCTCCAGGTCCACGTCCTCCAGGTAAGCGCGGCCATCGTCCTCGATCACGTGTAGGGTCGACTCATCCCGTGCCAGGTCGCGCGAAACGATCCAATTGCCGTGGCCGTGCTCCAGGGCCGTCGATGCCGGGGGTGGCGCCGCCTCGGCCTCATCGAACGCGGGCAGCCCCCGGTCCTCCTCCCGGGGCGGGCGCACCGGTAGATCAAGGTGACAGCCCTCCGGATAGAGGGTCAGACGCACCGGCTGCGGTGGCGGCCAGGCCAGGGGCCAGTAGGAAGTGGATACAGCGAGTCGGATGCGGTGGCCCCGGGGGAATGACTGGGCGATGTGGTCCAGGGGGACCCGGATGCGTTCACGGCTGCCCGGCTCCAGGTAGGCGGGCTGGTCGTGGCCGTTGCGGTGGCAGAGGTTTAACACGCCGTAGGTGACGCGGGTCGCCTTGCCGTCCGGGGCCTCGTCGGAGAGGCGCACGGCGATCTGCGCCACTGGCCTGCTGGATTCAAGATCCAGCTCCACGACGGGGGCGCCGAGGATCTCCACCGCCTCCTCCAGGGGCTGCGTGTCGAAGATCAGGGCGCCACCGTCCTCCTCGCGCTGGTCGTAGGGCAGGTCGGGGCCGTTGTTGTAGGAACACCACTTGCCGCCGAACAGCCCCAGGGAGAGTGGCGACTGGATGGCCACAGGTTTGCCCGCGTCGGTCTCCGGCGGAGGTTCACCGGGCCACTGCATGTGCCGCGGTGACAGTTGCAGCCGGGTCCAGTCGATGTTCGGCGACGGCCAGCTCGGCTCGGCCACCCAGCGGCCAGGGCGGCTGGCGTACTGGGTGCGCGGGCGCACGCTGTCCTGCATCCAGACCCGCAGGCGCGGCTCCTCCAGAAGGCCCCGCTCCTCGCCACGGAGCCACTGATCCCACCAGCGCAGTGCCTCCTGAAGGAAGCCGATCTGGGGGCCTGGCAGCCCCATATGGGGATAGATATGGCTCCAGGGGCCGACCAGGCCCTTGCAAGGAGCCTGCAGGTTTTCGACCAGGCGGAAGACCGGATTCGGGTAGCCGTCCGCCCAGCCGGAGACGATCATCACCGGGACTTGGATGGCGCTGTAATCCTCGCAGACCGAGCCGTGGCGCCAGTAGTCGTCGCGCTGCGGGTGACTCATCCACCGCTTGACCCATAGTCCGCTGTCTTCCAAGCGTTGCATCCACATCTCCCGCCAGCGGTCGCCGACAATCTTCGGATCGGGTGGCATGGAGTTGAAGGCGAACATCACCGATGCCCACGACAGGTTGTCGTTGAGCAGGCAGCCGCCCTTGTAGTGGACGTCGTCGGCGTAGCGATCATCCGTGGCTGCGACGGCGATCACGGCCTTGAGCTGCGGCGGCCTGCGGGCGGCCACCTGAAGGGCGTTGAAGCCCCCCCAGGAGATGCCCATCATCCCCACGTCCCCGGTACACCAGGGCTGCTCGGCGAGCCAGCGCAGGATGTCCTCGGCATCCTCCTGCTCCTGCAGCAGGTACTCGTCGGTCAGGACCCCTTCGGAGTCCCCGCTGCCACGCAGGTCGACCCGCACCCCGGCGTGGCCGTGGGCCGCGAAGTAGTGGTGGATCTGCGTGTCGCGCATGCGCTTGATATCGCGCTTGCGGTAGGGAATGAATTCGAGCACCGCCGGGACCGGGTTCCGCTCCGCTCCGGCGGGCTTCCAGATGCGCGCCGAAAGACGGGTGCCGTCGCGCATGGTGATCCACTGGTGCTCGACGACCTCGACTTCGTTGGGTAGTTCATGGACCGCTCTGGCTGCCATGGGGTACATGCTCCCGTGCGGATGTCATCCTCTCAATATAGCGCCGTGGCCGGTGGATGGCACCTGGGTGGTCGGCGGCGCCATCCCCCGTTATGTTGAAGGGAAGTGGATGGGACGGTGTAGCCCGTCCGGGTCCGGGCACGGCGGTAGATCGAAGGGGTGACGTGTGGCCAAGATCGACAAGAGCGAGGCGGAGTGGCGGGAACTGCTGACGCCGGAGCAGTTTGCGGTGACCAGGCGGGGCAGCACCGAAACACCGTTCAGCGGGGCCTATTACCACTGTGATCGGTCCGGGGTGTATCGGTGCGTGTGCTGTAACTCAGCGCTGTTCTCCTCGCGCACCAAGTTCGAGTCCGGTACCGGGTGGCCCAGCTTCTGGGCACCGGTCGACGATGACCAGATCGTGATCCGGGAAGACCGTTCCCTCGGCATGGTCCGAGAAGAAGTCCTGTGCGCGACCTGTGACGCTCACCTGGGGCACGTCTTCGCCGATGGTCCGCCACCGACCCAGCTGCGTTATTGCATTAACTCGGTGGCACTGCAGCTCGATGAGGAAGCCGCCCCGGAGTGATCGCCTCGTTCGCGGTGCCGGGCGGCGTTTCCGGGGCAGAGTATCCTTGCTGAACAGGCAGGTGGCGGCGTAGGATGTCCGGTCCACCGGTGTACGTACCCCGCGGCGGTCGCGTCGCCCGGCGCGCCCGCTTGCAGTGTTCGTGGAGCAATCGAGAGGCCGAAGAGCCGTGAGGAAAATGGATACCGCAATCGTCAACCCCCAGGCAGAGACCGACGCAACCCGCCATCCGCTTGCCGGCAAGACCATGAGCGGCGGTGAAATCATTGTAGAGGTCCTGGCGCAGGAGGGGGTGGATACGCTCTTCGGCTACAGCGGCGGCGCGATCCTTCCCACTTACGACGCCATCTTCAAGTACAACGAGCGCCGCCGGAAGGAGCAACAGGCCGGCGAAGAGGAGGACCCCATTCGGCTGATCGTCCCCGCCAACGAGCAGGGTGCGGGGTTCATGGCGGCCGGCTATGCGCGCGCCACCGGTAAGGTGGGCTGCTTCCTGGTGACCTCGGGCCCTGGGGCGACGAACACGGTGACCCCGATTCGCGACTGCATGGCCGACTCGGTGCCGGTCGTGGCGATCACCGGCCAGGTGCCGACCCACGCCATGGGGACCGATGCCTTCCAGGAGGCGCCCATCGTCAACATCATGGGCAGTTGTGCCAAGCACGTCTTCCTGGTCACCGACCCGGAGCAGCTCGAGGCCACGGTGCGCACCGCCTTCGAGGTGGCCCGCTCCGGACGTCCCGGTCCGGTCGTAGTCGATGTGCCCAAGAATATGCAGAACTGGATCGGCGAGTTCCGGGGCGAAGGGGTTCTGGAGGTGCGCGGTTATCGTCAGCGCATGGAGTCCCTGCGCTCGGCCAAGCTCTCGGACCGCAAGTGCCGCGCCTTCATGGAGATGCTCGAGCACTCCCGGCGGCCGCTGCTCTACGTCGGCGGCGGCGTGGTCAACGGTGAGGCCCATCAGGAGCTGCGCGACTTCGCACAAACGTTCGGGATCCCGGTGGTCAGCACCCTGATGGGGCTGGGCGCGATGGATACCACCGACGATCTCTATCTGGGCATGCTCGGCATGCACGGGACGGCCTACGCCAATTACGCCGTCGAGGACTGCGATTTCCTCATCGCGGTCGGCGCGCGCTTCGATGACCGTGTGGCCGGCAAGGTGGAGGAGTTCGCGCCGCTCGCCGAGCAGATCGCCCACATCGATATCGATGCCGCCGAGATCGGCAAGGTCAAGGGGGTTGACTGGGCGCACGTCGGCGAGGCCGGGCGTAGCCTGCGCCAGCTGCTGCGCTATGGGGAATCCATGGGGTTCGAGCCTCGCTTCGACGCCTGGCTCGAGCACGTCCGCGGTCTGCGCGAGCGCCATCCGATGAACTACGATCGCGACAGCGCGCTGATCCAGCCCCACTACGTCCTCGAGAAACTCAACGAGCTCACGGCAGGGGAGGCGATCATCGCCACCGGCGTCGGCCAGCACCAGATGTGGGCGGCGCAGTACTGCGACTTCCGCGGTCCGCGCCAGTGGCTGACCTCTGGCGGCCTGGGTACCATGGGCTTTGGCCTGCCGGCGGCCATTGGCGCCTATCTCGGGCGTCCGGACCGGATGGTCATCGATGTCGATGGCGATGGCTCGCTGCGCATGAACCTTGGCGAGCTGGAGACGGCCACGACCTACGACCTGCCGGTCAAGATCCTGTCGCTGAACAACGTCGGCGACGGTATGGTCCGGCAGTGGCAGAAGCTCTACTTCGGCGATCGTTTTTCCGGGTCGGACAAGTCGCTGCACCGCAAGGACTTCATCAAGGCGGCGGAGGCCGACGGCTATGAATTCGCCCGCCGGGTCGCCGATAAGGCGGAGCTTGAGGAGGCCCTGCGAGCCTTTGTCGAGTTCCCCGGGCCGGCCTTCCTTGAGGTGATGATCGATCCCGATGCTGGCGTGTTCCCGATGGTTGGGCCGGGCAGCAGCTACAAGGAGATGGTGACCGGCGATTACATCCCGAGCCGGGATGTGGCCCTGCGCCCGCGCACCAAGCTCGAGGACGGCGAGTCTCCGGACCTCTTCTGAGCGAGCCGGGCCGAGGGCCGTGAGCAGTGGTCCCGCTCCGCACGGGGTGGCACGGCTCGGTGGCCTCTGGCTGGGGGTGTTCCTGGACGCGCAGGGGCGCGTGGCCCGTGTGGCGGTCTCGGTGAATGCTCTCGCGCCGGCACCGGACGAGACCGCTGATCCGCAGGCCCTTCGCGTGGTGCGCTGCCTAGAGTCGTGGGAGCAGCACCCCGCCGGTCCGGCGCGGCTCCCGCGGGCGCCGGCCGCTACCCCGTTTCAGGCGTGCCTGCGTGACGCCCTGCTCGAGCTGCAGCCGGGGCAGACGGTTTCCTACGGGGCGCTAGCACGGCGTCTCGGGACCTCTCCGCGTGCCGTCGGTGCCGGGTGCCGGGCCAACCCGCTCCCTCTGCTTGTCCCCTGCCACCGGGTGGTGGGGCTTCGGGGCAGCGGTGGTTACGCCGGTGCCCGACAGGGCCATTTGACGCAGTTCAAGGCGTGGTTGCTGGAGCGCGAGCAACGGGCGTCGGCGCCTCGCGGTCCGTCCCCTTGAAAAGCCGCGCAGAAGGTCCCACATCCGGACGACGCAGGCCGTCGACGCCGTGCTCCGGCGCGCGGATCCACGTGTTCAACGAGAGGAGGAGGGGACCCCACCCATGAGCGCAGGTACGCAGAGCGAGACCCTCGAATTCCAGGCCGAGGTTCAGCAGCTGCTGAGCCTGATGATCCACTCGGTGTACTCGAATCGGGAGGTCTTCCTCCGCGAGCTCATCTCCAACGCTTCGGATGCCATCGACAAGCTCCGCTTCGAGGCACTCCAGCAAGAGGCCCTCTACGAAGGCGACCCTGAGCTCAAGATCCGTGTCGACTTCGATTCCGAGGCACGCACCATCACGGTGGCGGACAACGGCATCGGCATGAGCCGCGACGACGTGATCGAGAACCTCGGGACCATCGCCCATTCGGGAACCCGCCGTTTTCTCGAGCAGCTCACCGGTGATCAGCACAAGGACGCGCAGCTGATCGGGCAGTTCGGGGTCGGGTTCTACTCGGCCTTCGTGGTCGCCGACCGGGTCGAGGTCTACACCCGCAAGGCCGGCGCGCCCGCGGGCGAGGGCGTGCGCTGGGTATCCGACGGCCAGGGCTCCTACACGGTAGACACCATCGAGCGCTCCGGACGGGGGACGGCCGTGGTGCTGCATCTGCCCGAGGCGCAACAGGAATTCTGTGACGGCATGCGCCTGCGGCAGATCATCCGCAAGTACTCCGATCATATCTCGGTGCCGATCGAGATGCCCGTGCCGAGCACGGCCTCGGACGACGACTCCGGCGAAGGGGCGGAGGAGCCAGGCCGGGAAATCGTCAACCGGGCCTCGGCGCTTTGGATGCGGCCGAAGAGCGAGGTCTCGGACGAGGACTACCGCGAACTCTACAAGCACGTTGCCCACGACTTCGACGATCCCCTGACCTGGATCCACAACCACGTCGAGGGGCGGCAGTCCTACGTCTCGCTGCTCTACATTCCCAAGCGGCCGCCGTTCGACCTCTACGAGCAGAAGCCCGCGCACGGGGTCAAGCTCTACGTCCGGCGGGTGTTCATCACCGAGGACACCGAGCACCTGCTGCCGCGCTACCTGCGTTTCGTGCGGGGCGTCATCGATTCCGATGACCTGCCGCTGAACATCTCCCGCGAGATGCTCCAGCACAACCCGATGATCAGCTCGCTGCGCTCGGCCTCGGTCAAGCGTATCCTCGACCGTCTCGAGCGCATGGCCAAGAACGAGCCGGAAGATTACGCCGCGTTCTGGCAGGCCTTCGGCCGGGTCTTCAAGGAGGGCGTTGCCGAAGATCCCGGTAATCGGGAGCGCATCGCCCGGCTGCTGCGCTTCTCCTCGACGCACGAGGAGAAAGAGACCCCCGACGTGAGCCTGGACGACTATGTCGCCCGGATGAAGGAGGGCCAGGAGAAGATCTACTACGTGACGGCGGAGAGCTTCAACGCCGCGCGCAATAGCCCCCACCTGGAGATCTTCCGGCGCCACGGTATCGAGGTCTTGCTCTTGCCAGATCCGGTGGACGAGTGGCTGGTGGCCCACCTGCATGAGTACGATGGTAAGCAGCTGGCCTCGGTGGCCAAGGGTGAGCTGGACTTGGAGGCCCTTGGTGAGGAGGGCGACAAGGAGGCTCGCGAGGAGAAGGAGCAGGCCTGCCAAGAGCTGTGCCAGCGTCTGCAGGCGTCCCTGGGGGAGCGGGTCAGCGAGGTTCGGGTCAGCCACCGGCTGACGGACTCGCCGACCTGCCTGGTGGTCGGCGAGTATGACTTTGGCATGGGCATGCAGCGTCTGCTGCAGGCTGCCGGCCACCAGCTGCCCACCGGCAAGCCGGCGCTGGAGATCAACCCGGATCACTCGGTGATCGAGCGGCTGGGGGCAGAATCGGGGCAGCGCTTCGAGGACTGGGCCCTGACCCTCTACGAGCAGTCCCTGCTCGCCGAAGGCGGGCAGCTTGAGGATCCGGCGGCCTATGTCCGGCGTGTCAACAACCTGCTGGCCGGCTGAAGAGGGTGACCATGGCATCAAGACCCCCGGATGCATCGTCGTCGGAGGCCTTCGAACTCAAGGGACGCATGGCGACGCTAACGGTGGTCCGGGTCCTGACCACCGATGTCGATGCCCTGATCGGGCAGTTGACCGCAAAGCTCGAGGAGGCGCCCCGCCTGCTGCGCGGGGCGCCTATGCTTCTCGATCTCGATGGGGTTGACGGCGGGGCGCTGGATCTGCAGCGTCTGACCCGCGAGATGCGGGCTCTGGGCGCGGCCCCCGTGGCGGTGCGTGGTAACGGTGTGGATCCGGCGCGGCTCGAGTCCGCCGGGCTGGGGGTGTTGCCTGCCGAGGAGGAGCGGGACACCGGCGGGCAGGCGGTTGGACGGCCTGCGCGGCGCGAGGCCACACCTGCCCCGTCGGCTACCGCGCCCGCGCCCACACGGGTGATCGAGACGCCGGTGCGCTCCGGGCAGCAGATCTATGCGCGCGGAGGCAGTCTAGTGGTGCTCGGTCCGGTGGGACCGGGGGCCGAGGTCCTGGCCGACGGCGACATCCACATCTATGGTGCGCTGCGAGGCCGCGCACTCGCCGGGGTGCAAGGCAACGCCGGGGCGAGTATCTTTTGTCAGGGACTGGAAGCGGAGCTGGTCTCCGTGGCCGGCGAATACCAGGTCAATGAGCGGATCGCCACCGATCTGATCGGCCGCCCGGCTCGCGTCCACCTGGATGAGCACTCGGGCCTGCGGATTGAGGCCTTCGGAAAATAGTAATCACGACGGGGGAGCACGCGTGTCGAGGATTGTCGTCATAACATCCGGCAAGGGCGGGGTCGGCAAGACGACCACGGCTGCCTCGCTGGCGGCCGGGCTCGCCAGGGCCGGCCATCGGACCGCGGTGGTCGATTTCGATGTCGGCCTGCGCAACCTGGATCTGGTGATGGGCTGCGAGCGCCGGGTGGTGTTCGATTTCGTTAACGTGATCAACGGGGATGCGCGGCTGAATCAGGCCCTGATCAAGGACAAGCGGCTGTCGAACCTGTCGATCCTGCCGGCGTCTCAGACCCGGGACAAGGACGCGCTGACCCCGGATGGGGTCGAGCGCGTGCTCGATGAGTTGCGGGCGGAGTTCGATTACATCATCTGCGATTCGCCGGCGGGTATCGAGCGTGGGGCGCATCTGGCCTCGTATCACGCCGATGACGCCATCGTGGTGACCAACCCCGAGGTTTCCTCGGTGCGCGACTCCGACCGCGTCCTCGGGTTGCTTGCCAGCCGGACGCGGCGGGCGGAGCAGGGCGACGATCCGGTGCGGGAGCATCTGCTGTTGACCCGTTACGATGCGCAACGGGTCAAGAAGGGGGACATGCTCAGTGTCGAGGATGTCCAGGAGATCCTCGCCATCAATCTGCTCGGCGTGATCCCGGAGTCGCAGTCCGTGCTCAATGCATCGAACGCCGGGATTCCGGTGGTGCTGGAAGAGGGCGAGGACGCCGGGCAGGCCTACGACGACGCCATCGCTCGCTACCTGGGCGAGGATCGGCCCCACCGGTTCCTGCAGGCGGAGCGCCGCGGGCTGTTTGGCCGGATGTTTGGAGGTTAATGAAGGCTATGGGGATCGCCGACTACTTTCGTGAGCGGCGGCGAAGCCGGCGCGGCAGCGCCAGCGTCGCCAAGGAGCGGCTGCAGATCATCGTCTCCCATGAGCGGGCCGAGCGTGGCGGACCGGATTACCTGCCTATGCTGCGTCAGGAGCTGCTGGAGGTGGTTCGCCGCTACGTGACGGTCGACCCGGACGCGGTGCGGGTGGATGTCGAGCGCGACGGGCCGCACGAGGTGCTGGAGCTGAACATCACCCTCCCGGAGCGCGAGGAGGAGGGGGCGCAGCGCTGACGACGGCTGCGCCGCGGTGCCCGGAGCCTCAAGGCCCCAGCGCCTGGCCTTGGGCCAACACCTGGTCCCACTGTGCTGCTAAAGGCTGCTGCTTTGCTGCGTAACGTCGACTTCCAGCTTCAGCTGGTCCCCGGGATGTAGATAAGAGCCTTCCGAAATCCCGTTCCAGCGCTTGATATCCCCGACGTTAACGTTGAAGCGCTGCGCAATCCGGGCCAGCGAGTCCCCCTGGCGGACCGTGTAGGTGACCGACTGGGTGCTGCTGTCGCCGGGACCGCCGGCGGCCTGCATGACGTCTCCCTCGACCCAGACGACCAGTTCCTGGCTCGGCCGCAGGGTGTCCCCGGGCGCCATCCCATTCCAGCGTGCCAGCTCCTTGACCCCGACATTGTAAGTGCGGGCGATGTCCCACAGCGTCTCGCCCGCCTGCACCGTATGCTCGCGCCGTTCGCCCTGGCGCTCCCGATTCTGCAGCGCCTCCAGGCGATTGGCAGCGCTCAGCGAGTACTCGCTGGGCGGGCGGCTGGAGACGGGGACGTAGAGGTGGTCGCCGGCGCGCACGGTATCGCCGCGCAGCCCGTTGATATCCCGTAGCAGCTCGACGGTGACGTTGTACTGGTTGGCGACGTGGGTCAGTGTCTCGCCGGATTCGATGCGGTGGCGGCGCCACTCGACAAAGTCCTCCGGGTCCATGGCGGCGAGTTCCCGCTCGAACCGGTCCGCGTTCTCCTTGGGGAGTACCAGGCGATGCGGCCCTTCCGGGGCCGTGGCCCAGCGGTTGAGACCGGGGTTGAGGATGTAGAGCCGGTCGATGGAGATATCGGCGAGTTCGGCGGCCAGCGCCAGGTCGATCTGGCGGTCCGCCTCGACCACCCGGATGCGCGGCTTGTTGGGGATGTTTGGCAGTGCCACGTCGTGGGCCTCGGGATCCTGAAGGATATCCCGGATCGCCAGTATGCGCGGGACGTAGCGCATCGTCTCGGCAGGCAGCTGCAGGTTCCAGTAGTTGGGGTCCTTGCCCTCGGCGCGGGCTCGCTGTATAGCGGCCCGCACGTTACCTTGGCCGGCGTTGTAGGCGGCCATGGCCAGCAGCCAGTCGCCATCGAACGCCTCGTTGAGCCGCTCCAGGTAGTCCAGGGCCGCGTCCGTGGAGGCAACCAGATCCCGTCGGCCGTCGTACCAGTAGTTCATCTCCAGGCCGAAGAAACGTCCGGTACTCGGGATGAATTGCCAGATGCCGGCTGCCCGACCGTGGGAGTAAGCGAAGGGGCGGAACCCGCTTTCGACGATGGCGAGCGCGACCAGTTCGGCGGGGAGATCGCGCTCCTCGAGCTCGTCGAGGATGTAGTGAAGGTACGGCTCGGCCCGCCGGCCGACCGCCTCGAAATAGGCATCGCGGCCCGCGAAGAGCTGCAGTTCGCGCTCGACCCGTTCGTTCTCGTAGCGGTCGATCCGGAACGAGGTGCGCAGCCTGTCCCAGACCTGCAGGGGGTAGTCGGGTACGGTGCGGGTGTAGTGGCCGGGCTGGTAGTCATAGTCCGGTGTCAGTTCGAAGGGGCGACCCAGGCCGGCTTCCAGGGTTTCGGTCTCCAGGTCCCGCACCCAGGCCGGGATGGCCCGGCCGTCCGCTTCCGGACCGTGCAGATCATGGACAAAGGTGCGCGAGTCAAAGCTGGTGCAGGCGGTGACAGAAAGCGCGGTCAACGCTCCGGCAGCTGTCCGTTTCACGTCCACGGTCATGCCCCCAAGGTCCGGGTTGTTGTTCTTGATTGCTCGGTACCGGCGGTGGCCGGGCCTCAGCTGGCGTCTTTCCACTGCCGCAGCGCGGCGAAGACGTGATCCGCCTGCTCCAGGTCTTTGCCGCACCAGTCCTGAGCCGAACGGCGCAGCTCCGGGCGATCCGCGCGCAGGAACGGATTGGTGGCCAGCTCCTCGGCCAGCGTCGACGGGACCGTAGGCTGTCCCGCGGCGCGGGCATGCCGAGCCGCCTGCAGGCGCTGGGCCAGCCGTTCGTTGTCCGGATCAGCCCGGTGGGCGAATTCCAGGTTTTTGACGGTGTATTCGTGCCCGCAGCAGACCCGGGTATCGGCCGGCAGTCCGGCGAGGCGCTGCAGGGAGGCGTGCATCTGCCCGGCCGTGCCCTCGAAGACTCGGCCGCAGCCCCCGGCGAAGAGGGTGTCGCCACTGAACAGGTGGCCGTCCCAGAGGTAGGCGATGTGCCCGGCCGTGTGCCCGGGGCAGTCCAGTACCCGGAAGTCACCGAAACCATCCAGGGCGAAGTGATCCCCGCCGGAGACCGGGTGGTTGACAGCCGGGATCGCCTCACCAGCGGGGCCGAACACGGGCACTTGGTGCCGTTCGGCCAACTCCGCCACGCCGGCGGTGTGATCGCCGTGGTGGTGGGTGACCAGGATGCCGGCAAGGCGAAGGCGGTGGTCGTTCAGCCAAGCCGCGACCACCTCGGCGTCGCCTGGATCCACGGCGATCGCGGCGGCGCCCGCGTGGTCCCGGGCCATCCAGATGTAATTATCGGCAAGTGCCGCGAGGGGTTCGGCGCTAATCATCGCCGAGCATCCTACCGTGTCAAGCCCGTGCGGCAAACCCCCCGCGGCCGCAGCGTTTCTTCGGGGCGCCGGAGGGGGCGAGCAGATGAGTTCAGTGCAGTCCTCGGGTAAGGTTGGACCTGAAAGAATGCGCGCCACGGGGGGCATATGCAAAACCTTCACGCCTGGTACGGCACACCGTTGGGGCAGCGGGTCGGTGCTGCCGAGCGCGGGGCCGTGGCCGACGCCCTGGCGCATTTGGGGATTGGTGATACGGTCTGCATCGGTCCGGTTGCCCATCCGTTGCCTTTGGCCCCCACCGTCCGGCAGTGGCGGGTGGGGCCCGGGGGCGATCTAGTGGCAACCCCCCAGCAGCTGCCGTTTCGCGGCCACAGCGTCGATGCCGTGATCCTCAGTCACGTCCTCGAGTTCGGTGAAGAGCCGGCGGCCGTGCTTTCCGAGGCGTACCAAGTGCTGGCCCCCGAGGGGCGGTTGGTCGTGCTGACCTTCAATCCGTTGGGGTTGTGGGGCGTTTGTCGGTTGTGGGGTTGGTGCCGGTCATCCCGGGCCCCGTGGCGCGGGCGGCAGTGGCCGGCGTCCAGCGTGGGGGTCCACCTGCGGCGTTGCGGGTTCGAGACGCTGGCGCGTCACTCGCTCTGTTTTCGGTTGCCCATGCAGGGTGAACGCCTGCAAAAGCGACTGGATCCGTGGGAGGATAGGCTCCGCCGGCTCGGGCGCTTTGCCGCCGGCGTACAGATGACCGTAGCGGTGCGGCGGGAGCCGGGATCGCTACGGGGGCATACCCTGGTCGAGCGCGTGGGTCGAGGGGCTCGCGTCGGTGCAGCGCATCCGGCGGGACGGGTCCGCGTGCAGGCCCTGAATCGAGGAGGCAGTGCGTGACCGAGCAGCGCGGTGTGGTCGAGGCATTCACGGACGGCGCGTGTCGGGGCAATCCCGGCCCCGGTGGGTGGGGCGTGCTGCTGCGCTACGGCGAGCATGAGCGTGAACTCTACGGCGGGGAGCCGGAGACCACCAACAACCGCATGGAGCTCACCGCGGCGATCCGGGCCCTGGAGGCCCTAGAGCGGTCCTGCCGCGTGGTTCTGACCACCGACTCGCAGTACGTGCGCCGTGGGATCACCGAGTGGCTGGACGGCTGGAAGCGCCGGGGGTGGCGAACTGCCTCGCGCAAGCCCGTGCTCAACCAGGATCTGTGGCAGCGGCTCGATGAGCTGGCGGCCTACCATCGGGTCGAGTGGCGCTGGGTGCGCGGCCACGCCGGTCACGCCGAGAATGAACGCGCCGATGCCCTGGCCAATCAGGGGATCGACGAGCTGGTCGCCTAGGTCCGCTGCCCGTCCCCGGCGGGCCTGGGCTAGAATCGGAACGCCCAATTCCCAACCTGTAACAAACCGGAGATTAGCGCATGAACAAAGCCGATCTGGCTGACAAGGTCGCAGCCGAAACCGGGGTCTCCAAGCGTGTCGCCACGGATGCGGTCAATGCTGTCTTTACGGGCATCGAGGAGAGCCTGGCGAGCGGGGAGGATGTCTCGATCCCCGGGTTTGGCAAGTTCGCCGTGGTCGCGCGCCCCGAGCGGCAAGGGCGCAACCCGCAGACGGGGGAGTTGATCGACATCCCCGCCGGCATGAACGTCCGCTTCAAGCCTGGGGCGCCGCTCAAGCGTTCGGTGGATCAGTAACAGGAGGTCGCCATGTCCCGTCGGCTTCGGCGTTGGGTCGGAGCAGGGTGCCTGGGGATTGCAGGCGCCCTGATGGCCGCGTGCAGCGGTGGTGACGCTGGCACGCTGGCTGCCGATTACTGCGACTACATCCGCAACGCCGACGACATGCCCTTCGAGCAGCAGCAAGAAGCCATCACAGCGCTCGACGAGCGTTACCAGCGCAAGGGCATTCGCGAGAGCAGCATTCGTGTGGCGATTCAGCGCGAGTGTCCGGATGCCCTGGCCGAGCACGATGTCCGTATGCTGGGCGTGCTCGGCGAGATGCTGCGTGAGACGCGAGACGAGCTACAGGAACTGCGATAGCGCCTGGCCCCGGGAGAGCCCCTCCCGGGTCGCACTATGAGAGTGCGCACTCGTGCCCGGTTGCATCACGATTGTGCAATCGGGCGTCCATCCCGCTCGGCTGCACCATCATAAGGCCCCGTCTGGGCGGGAATCCCGGAAGCTGGCACAGGGATTGCTAACACCTTCGTGAGCCCCAGCTGGGGAACATTGATTAGCCGATTCGGAGGTGGAACCCCATGGCTGCAACCGGTAAGGACGTACTCAAGCTCATCAAGGATGAGGACGTGAAGTTCGTCGATCTGCGCTTCACCGACACCCGCGGCAAGGAGATGCACGTGACCTTGCCCGTCTCCCAGGTCGACGAGGATCTGTTCGAGCACGGCAAGATGTTCGATGGCTCCTCCATCGACGGCTGGAAGGGGATCCAGGAGTCGGACATGATCATGCTCCCGGATCCAGAGAGCGCCGTCCTTGATCCCTTCACCGATGAGCCCACTCTGAAGCTGGTCTGCGACATCCTCGAGCCCAGCACCCTGCAGGGCTACGACCGCGATCCCCGCTCGGCCGCCAAGCGGGCCGAGGCGTACCTGGCCTCCACCGGGATCGGGGACAGTGCCCTGTTCGGCCCCGAGCCGGAGTTCTTTGTTTTCGACGACGTCCGCTGGGGCGCCGATATGAGTGGCTGCTTTTACAAGGTGGACTCCGAGGAGGCCGGCTGGAACTCCGAGCGCGTTTACCCGGATGGCAACATCGGCCACCGCCCCGGCGTGAAGGGCGGTTACTTCCCGGTCCCGCCGGTGGACTCGCTGCACAACATCCGCGGTGCCATGTGCCAGGCGTTGAGCGACATGGGCCTGGAGCCGGAGGTCCACCACCACGAGGTGGCCACCGCCGGGCAGGGCGAGATCGGCACCAAGGCTCGCACCCTGGTCAAGAAGGCCGACGAGCTGCAGACGCTCAAGTACTGCGTGCACAACGTCGCCCACGCCTACGGCAAGACCGCCACCTTCATGCCCAAGCCCCTGGTGGGTGACAACGGCAACGGCATGCACGTCCACCAGTCGGTGTCAAAGGGCGGCAGCAACATCTTCACCGGCGATCAGTACGGCGGCCTCTCGGAGGAGGCGCTCTACTACATCGGCGGGATCATCAAGCACGCCAAGGCGATCAACGCCTTCGCCAACGCCTCGACCAACAGCTACAAGCGTCTGGTGCCGGGCTTCGAGGCGCCGGTGCTGCTCGCCTACTCGGCGCGCAACCGCTCCGCTTCGGTGCGGGTGCCCTACGTCTCGAGCCCCAAGGCGCGGCGTATCGAGGTGCGCTTCCCGGACTCCACGGGCAACCCGTACCTGACCTTCGCCGCCATGCTCATGGCCGGTCTTGACGGCATCCGCAACAAGATCCACCCCGGCGAGGCGATGGACAAGGACCTCTACGACCTGCCGCCGGAGGAGGAGAAGGAGATCCCCAAGGTCGCCTTCCAGCTCGATCAGGCGCTGGAGGCGCTGGACAACGACCGGGAGTTCCTCAAGCAGGGCGGGGTCTTCTCCGACGACCTGATCGACGCCTACATCGAGCTGAAGATGGAGGAGGTCACGCGCCTGCGCATGACCACCCATCCGGTGGAGTTCGACCTGTACTACAGCGTCTGAGCCTCCCCGGGGCGGTCGTCGGGCGGGGCGCAGGCCCCGCCCGGCGGGCGTTGCGCCTCGGCAGATCGTTTTTCGGCGCGGCCATCCGGGCCGCCGCCTCTCCGGTCGTGCGTCACGATGAATTGACGCTCGGCTCCCTGGTGCCTAGAATGCGCCTCACCATTGCGGGGTGGAGCAGTCAGGTAGCTCGTCGGGCTCATAACCCGAAGGTCGCAGGTTCAAATCCTGCCCCCGCTACCAGTCAGTCATCGAGACGAACCCCCGCTCAGCGCACACGTGCAGTGTCCGCCGATCGGGGGTTCTTTTCGTTTCAGGGAGTGCATGACCGATGGCGGAATCTGCTGCGAGACGGGGGGCGGTGCCGACTTGGCTGATGGTGGTTGCCTATCTGAGCGCCGTGCTATTGCCCGTGGTAGGGCTGTTGTTGGGGATCTATCTAGGGTATCGGCGGGTATTGCTCCATGCCTTCCTGGTGGTCGGCTTGAGCACCATTGCTTCGTTTCCAATGTACCAGTATGTCTACCCGATGGTTTTGGGTTGACCGGCCGGCGGCGGCCGGTACGCCGGGTGCTGGCCGCCGCCCCAAGCCAGTCTAGTAGAGCACCAGGTCCTGCCCCCAGCCGCCGAAGACCTCCAGCACATCTTCCAGCTCCTCGTCGATCCGCTCCTCCAGGCCGCTGCGGTCACCGAAGGCCTCCAGGACCGCGTCCGGGCAGCTGATGATCTTGTAGGGAAAGCTCCCTTCCCCCGGCCGGCCGAAGTAGAGGGAGACCCCCTCCAGCTCCCCGTCGAGGAATTCGATGTAGTCCAGCGTATCCAGCTCATCGAGGAAGAACCGGTAGCTGTGTTCCGACCAGACCACGTACCCCCGCTCCCAGTCGTCCTGGGGGGTGGACGGTGGTGCAGCGGCACCGGCCAGGTTCGGATTCTTCAGTTGGCGCAGATACTGGCGTAAGGCGCGCAGATCGCCGAGCCGGACCTCGCGGTCGCAGGTCTCGCGCAGGGCGCGGAAGTAGCCTGTGGCCGCCTGGTTGATGAGCGCCGCCACGATCAACAGCCGGCGATAATCGGGTACATCGGGGTCGATCACCTCCAGATCGCTCCGGGCGCCCAGGACATCGCCGAAGATCGGGTCCATGAGCTGGTGCAGGGTGTAGCCCCAGAGGACGATGGCGCCGATCGTCAGGCCCAGCAGCGCCACCCCCACCGCCTCTTCGCTGGCGTTCATGAACGCGGCGATCTGGGGCTCGTGGCGGGTCGCCAGCACCAGGACAGCGGCAACCCCCAACGCGCCAAGGAACAGCAGGGTGCGCTCCCGGGCCCGCACCTGCATGCGCTCCTGGAACGCCCCCAGCTCCTCCTGCTCGGGGGGATCGCTATCGGCCACGCGGTCGGCGTTGAAAGGGCCTTCCGGGTGCGGGGGGCGATCGTAGCGCTTGGCCATGGGCGGCTCCTTGGTACCTGGAACGGGCGACATTCTACAGTCTGCCGCGGGCGGAGGCCGACGGCGCGTCCGCGCGGCGGGGTCTGCGCTTGGCAGGGTGGCGACGGAGAATGTCTGCCCGACGAGGACGCCCTCAGGCAATGGCGAGGATTGTCG